>URPI01000179.1 GCA_900549705.1 uncultured Eubacteriales bacterium | reverse complement strand
GCTTCGCGTTCGCTCAGCAGCTCCCCCAAAGGGGGCGCCGAGGGCGCTTCGCGCCAGGGAATTGTGCAAACCGGTTTTTGAGTGGCATCGATACCGGGCGGGTTAGGGAACCAGCATATTGGTACAGGGTGCGTAGCGTCACTGCTTGGCGGCGCTGCTGCCCGCTGCTTAAAAATTCACAAATTCGTAATTGGTTTTATAAAATCTATTGTGTTTTATGCGGAGATACGCTATAATGAAACAATCAAATGCGGACGAGGAGTGACTGTATGGCAGACGACTATGTAATTGAGATGCTGAACATCACCAAGGAATTCCCCGGAATCAAAGCCAATGATGACGTAACGCTCCAGCTTCGCCGGGGCGAGATTCATGCCCTGCTGGGCGAAAACGGCGCGGGAAAATCCACCTTGATGAGCGTTCTGTTTGGCCTGTATCAACCGGAATCCGGTATCATCAAAAAGGACGGGCAGGTTGTTCAAATCAACAACCCCAACGATGCAACCGCCCTGCACATCGGCATGGTGCACCAGCACTTTAAGCTGGTGGAGTGCTTTACGGTGCTGGACAACATCATCCTGGGTGCAGAGCCGATGAATGGCCTGGTGGTTGACCGCAAGGCGGCCCGCCGCCGGGTGGTGGAGCTTTCTGAGCGCTATGGCCTGAAGGTGGACCCGGATGCCAAAATTGAAGATATTTCCGTTGGTATGCAGCAGCGTGTTGAGATTCTGAAAATGCTGTACCGGGACAATGAGATTCTGATTTTTGACGAACCCACCGCCGTCCTGACTCCCCAGGAAATTGACGAGCTGATGGAAATCATGCGCTCCTTCAAAAAAGAGGGAAAGTCCATTCTGTTCATTACCCACAAGCTGGCAGAAATCAAGGCAGTGGCAGACCGCTGCTCCGTGCTGCGCAAGGGCAAATACATGGGCACGGTGGAGGTTGGCGCTACCTCCGTGGAGGAGATGTCCCGCTTGATGGTGGGGCGCGATGTGAAGCTGGTCACGGAAAAGGCAGACAGAGAGCCGGGCAAAACCGTCCTCAAGGTGGAGCATATGACCGTCCCCTCCCGGATTCATGGCAAGAATGCAGTGAAGGATGCCAGCCTGGAAGTGCGGCAGGGAGAAATTGTATGCCTTGCCGGCATCGAAGGCAACGGACAGACAGAGTTTGTGTATGCCCTGTCCGGCCTGGAAAAAATGACCGGCGGCAAGATTTTCCTGGATGGCAAAGACGTGACCCATGCCTCCATCCGGGAGCGCAACGCCATGGGACTGTCCCATATCCCCGAAGACCGGCACAAGCACGGCCTGGTGCTGGACTATTCCCTGGAAAACAACATTGTGCTCCAGCGCTTCCGGGAGCCGGAATTCCAGCACCTGGGCTTTATCAAAAAGAACGCCGTGCGCCAGTATTCCGACCGTCTGGCGGAGGAATATGATGTCCGCAGCGGCCAGGGCAGCGCCACCATCACCCGCACCATGTCCGGCGGCAACCAGCAGAAGGCCATCATCGCCCGGGAAATTGACCGGGAGCCCCAGCTGCTGCTGGCCGTCCAGCCCACCCGCGGCCTGGATGTGGGTGCCATTGAAAACATCCACCGGCAGATTCTCGCCCAGCGGGATGCCGGAAAGGCGGTGCTGCTGGTGTCGCTGGAGCTGGATGAGGTCATGAATCTGTCCGACCGCATCCTTGTGATGTACGAGGGTGAAATCGTGGGCGAGTTCAATCCCAAAACCACCGATGTGCAGACCTTGGGCCTGTACATGGCCGGTGCCAAACGCGCAGAATAAGGAGGAGCTCCCATGCCAAAGAAAAACAAATCCCCCCGCCTGTCCGGCGTATCCAGCGGCCTTGCAAGCCTGGCGGCATCCCTGGTGTGCGTGGTGTCGGGTCTGATCGTTGGCTTTCTGGTGCTGCTGATTCTGGGCGGCGTGACCATGAGCCAAAGCGGCGAAGAATTTACCTTTGCAGCATTGTTAAAAACAACCTGGGAACAGGGGTTCAAGCCCATTGTGCAGGGCGGCTTCTATTCCAAGGCCAACATGATGGGCATGGCTGTCCGCATGGAGATTCTCCAGGCTGCCCCCCTGATTATGACCGGCCTATCCGTGGCCTTTGCCTATAAGACGGGGCTTTTCAACATCGGTGCTGCCGGTCAGTATACCGTGGGTGCCTTTATGGCGCTGTATTTTGCCATCGTGCTGAAAATGCCCTGGTGGGTGTGTCTGATTGCTTCTGCATTGGGCGGCGCTGTGTGGGGTGCCATTCCCGGTTTCTTCAAGGCCTACCTCAATGTCAACGAGGTTATCACCGCCATCATGTTCAACTGGATTGGCCTGTACGGCGTGAATACCCTGATTTACCAGGGTGGCAGCGGCCCCATGTTCAACCTGAAAACCACCAAGACCTATACCTTGAGCCAGGCCGCCCCCCAGGCGCTGCTGCCCAGCTTTAATGTACCGGTGGGCGGAAAGAATTATTTCGGCAAGATGTTTATGCCCACCATCGGCATTTTCATTGCCATTGGCTTTGCAGTACTCATGTGGGTCATCATCAACAAGACTACCTTCGGCTACGAGCTGAAAGCCTGCGGCTATAACAAAAATGCTGCCCGCTATGCCGGCATCAATGAAAAGCGCTGCATCGTCCTGTCCATGACCATTGCCGGTGCATTGGCCGGTCTGGGCGCGGGGCTGTTTTTCCTGTCCGGCAGCAAGGAGTGGGAGCCACTGGTGTCCACGGCACTGCCTGCCACCGGCTTCAACGGCATTTCCGTTGCCCTGCTTGCCTCCTCCAATCCCATCGGCTGTATTTTCTCGGCGGCTTTTATTTCCCACATCACCGTGGGCGGCGGCTTCATGACCGCCAAGCTGTTCCCCAGCGAGGTTTCGGATATTATTTCCGGTGTGGTGATTTACCTGTGTGCGTTCAGTCTGCTGTTCAAGAGCAGCATCCTGAAGCTGTTCAGACGCGGTGAAAAAAGAAAGGGGGCAAACTCCTAATGTGGCTTCTGCTGAAATATACCCTGCTGTATGCGGCGGTGCTGACCCTGGTTGCCATGGGCGGTATGTTCTCCGAGCGCTCCGGTGTGATTAACATTGCCCTGGAGGGCATCATGGTGGTGGGCGGCCTGATGGGCGTTGTGGCCATCAACCTGCTCAATGCCTGGGGCGTACCGGTGTTCCTTGCGGTCATCCTTGCGGTGCTGGCCTCTGCGGTGGCGGGGCTTGCCTATTCTTCGCTGCTGGCGTTTTCTGCCATCAACCTCAAGGCCGACCAGACCATTGGCGGCACGGCGCTGAACCTGCTGGCAACGGCGCTGGCCATGGTGATTGCCAAGCGGATTAACGGCTCTGATTCCCCTAAGATTGTCTACTCCACCAATACCAATGCCTCCTTTAATAGCTCCCATTTCTCCTTCCAGATTGGGCCTCTGACCCTGAACTGGTTTTTGGTGATTACCCTGGTGTGCATCGCGCTTGCCTGGTTTATTCTGTACCGCAGCCGGTTTGGTCTGCGCCTGATGGCCTGCGGCGAGCATCCCCAGGCGGCGGACTCCGTGGGCATCAATGTGTATAAAATGCGCTGGGCGGGTGTGCTGATGTCCGGTGCGTTGGGCGGCGTTGGCGGCATGGCCTACATCGTCCCCGCTGTGGGTGAATGGAATTTTGAGATGGGCGTTGCCGGCATGGGCTTCCTGGCGCTGGCGGTGATGATTTTCGGTCAGTGGAAGCCGCTGAACATTGCCGGTGCGGCACTGTTCTTTGCGGTCTTCCGTGCCATGGCAAATATTTATGACTCCTTTGGCTTCCTGGCAAGACTGGGCTGGCCCAAGGAAATCTACAACATGATGCCCTTTATCGCCTCCATGATTGTGCTGGCCTTCACCTCCCGCAGCTCTCACGCCCCCAAGGCAGAGGGCATCCCCTACGACAAGGGAAGCCGGTAATTTATCCCTACCCGATGATGTGGTCTGCGCTCTGCGTGATACAGAGTGCAGACCACATTTTGTGTTAAGATGACAAAGGATTTTGTAAAAACATTGTAATTTTGCAATATTTTTGTTGACAAATGACCAAGGAAGAATGATAATGATACCAATTTAGAGGATGGATTCTACGCTGTAGGGGAGGCTCTTAGCCTCCCGAAGTGGACGCAACAGAGTGGTTCGTTGAATGGAAATCGCCAAAAACTTCTGAGTTTGTAGGGGTCGCCAACTTGACGACCCGAAACTCACGCAACTGAGCGCTTCGTTGAATGGTTGCCGCTAATGGTTTTTGAGTTCTTGGCTTCCCCCGGGGGGAAGCTGTCACGATGAAATATCGGCATCTCGG
>URPI01000178.1 GCA_900549705.1 uncultured Eubacteriales bacterium | reverse complement strand
AAATTATGATTGCCGGTGGCAATCATTCCATGATTAAAAAGCCAAGAACTCAAAAGATTTTGGCTTGTACCATTCATCGAAGCATTCTATTGCGTGAGCTTCGTATCGCCAAGCAGGCGACCCGGGTGATATACAAGCTGCCCCTATCCGGTGCGGCAGCAACCAACGAAGAACACCCCCTCGACCTGCCTACAGCGGGTGAGGGGGTGTATCAAATCATTCCCAGGTTATCTGGGAGCCGACCTCGGTAATGGCGATGAAGGTGCGCCCCTGGGTCATGACCAGCTCCTCGCCGTCCTGGGTGGTGAACCAGAAGGGGCTATGCGCGTCATCGCAGCCCCATTTGATGGGGATGACTTTTCCGCCGCTGGCATAATAGCCGTCACCGCCGTCCTCAAAATTGGCAACCTGATAGCCGCTGTTGACAATGTGAATGTCCGTGGGGAACATGACAATCACGTTGTCGTAGGTCTCCTTCTCATCGGTGAGACCGTCGTGCATTTCTTTCCCGTATTGCCAGTAAACGTAGCGGCCTACCTCCGGCTCATACACAAAACCGCAGTCCTTCTTGCTGTTGTGGAAGGTCAGCACCAGGTCGATACGGCTGGCATCCTCACCGTTTTCCGGCGTGCCGTCGGGCTGAAAGCGGAGGCGGTAGTCAATATCCGGGTTAATGGTGGTGCGGAAGCCTTCCTCCTCGGCTTTTGCCTCCAGTCCCTCGCCCCGGGCAAACAAAACGTGCTCCCAGGTGTAGTGGTTCTGGGTGCGGGTTTTATCCCGGAAGGAATAGTCGGTGGAGTCCCAGGTGTCGATGTTGAAGCCCTCCACACCCAGTTCTCTGGCATTGTTCAGAACGTAATTGGAGCCGCCGGCATGGGCAACGATGGTGTCATAATGCGTGGCTAAATCGTTGAACATCAGGCGGGTGCTGCGCACCGGGCCAATCTGCTGGGCGATGGAGGGGTCGGTGTACAGCGCCAGACCCCGGACAATGGAGTCATTGACGTACATTTCCATATAAATGTCCGCCAGACACACACCAATGCGGGGCATGGCATCGGGGATATTGCTGATGGAAACGGCGTAAATCCGTTTCGTCTGAGGCTCCCGCATCTGAACGCCGGTGAGGGGATTGTAGTATACCGGCGGCTCGGTGGGCGCTTCCGTCTCCGGCTGGGTGGCAGCCGGAGTGGGTGCTTCCGTTTCCGGGGGCAGGGTGCTCTTCGGCGGAATCAGCATACAGCCGCTCAGGCATAGACTGAACGTCAGAAAAAGGGCAATCCATTTTTTCATGTGCAAAGACCTCTTTCGGTTGGTGAATTGACAGCGCTTCGCGCTGTGGTTGAATGGTATCGGTACAATGGTTTGGCGTGTGGTATCGTTACCGGGCGGGTTCGGGAACTACCGTTTTGTACAACGTCCGCAGCGTCACCGGGAAAGCGCGCTGCGCTTTAGCCATACTGCGTGGCGAGACGGGCGCTTTCCATGGTTTTGCCCAGGGTGTAGAAGAATACATTGTCCCGGGAGGGGGACAGATCCAGCAGCTGGCCGCGCTCGGCGTATACCTCGTAATAGCCAAAGAGCACGGGAATGATTTTCCCGTCATCGGCAACCATCTTGCACAGGTTATAGTAGTTGCCGGAGTTTGCCAGCGCTTCCTTGCACATCCCCAGCAGGGTGTTGTCTGCAATGCCGCCCCAGCCCAGGTTGCCCCAGCCCTTGAAGAACTGCGACAGGTCATAGTTGGCAGAGAGCTTGGTTTGCCCCAGATAGATGTCATAGCTGCCTGCCCGCAGCACCTGCTCATAGGTGGTTCCGGTGCTGGCACCGTATTCCAGTGTGCCGGTTTCCAGGCCCAGCTCCGTCAGCTGCTTTGCAATGTACCGGGCGGTACGCAGCCGGGCGGAATCATCGCAGTTGACCAGCAGCAGGAATTTCTTTGGCTCACCCTTGGTGTTCTTCGGGATATACATATTCTGAATGGCGCTGACAAACCGCAAAGGATCATAGGTATAGCGGGAAGCCAGGCTCTCGCTGTAGTAGGGCGAATTGGGAGAAACCGGCAGGGTGCTGGCATAGGCGCGGCCCCGATAGTAGGAATCGATGATGGTATCCCGGTCGATGGCGTAGGTCAGCGCCTTGCGCAGTTCGTCGTTTTTTCCGTCCTTGAAAAATTCGCTCCACAGCGCGTTGACACCCACATACAGGAACAGGCCGCTGTCCACTTCCCACAGCTCATAGTCGCAGCGGTATTCTGCGTAGGAGTCGGACATGGGATTGGAAATGGCAAGTCCCAGTTCGTCAAATTCAAATTCATCCCGTACCTGTGCCTGGCTGGTCGCTTCGGTGAGGGTGATTGTTTCGGCATTGGTGGGGAGCTTTGCGGAGCACCACCAGTCGGTCACCTTTTGCAGCCGTGCGCCGGTGTTGGTGGCCTGGAAGGAGTAGGGTCCGGTGCCCAGGGGGTAGTCATCGGCGGTGTGCCCCACCTTGACGATGGGGATGTCCAGCAGCAGCGCCAGATTTTCATAGGCAGTGGTCAGGTGGAACACCACGGAATTGTTCTCACCCTGCACCACACTGTCGATGTAGGTGAAGCGGCCTCCGTAGTAGTCGCTGTTTTTGGCGGCCTCGTAGGTTGCCAGCACGTCGGCAACGGTGAGGGGGGAGCCGTCGGAGAACCGGGCACCGGTTTCAATATAGATGGTATAGTTGCGGTTATCCGAGGTGGCCTGATAGTAGGAGCAGAGAATGGGCACGGGGTTGTTGTTCCGATCCACGCTGAACAGCCCCTGATAAATCAGGGAGAACAGCACCCGGTTTGTGATGTTGTTGCCGATCAGGGGGTTCATGGAGCGATTGGGGAAGTAGGTCAGGCTCAGGGATTGCAGTTCCTCGTCCTGGAGGGACAAATCCTCCGGCTCCTCGCCTTCCATCAGCATTTCGCCGCCCTTGGGAACAAACTCGTCATCCCCCACCGCGGTGCTGACACAGCCGGACAGGGAGGAACACAGCAGCGCCGTAATCAGCAGGAAACAGATATGCTTTTTCATCGGGACACCTCCTGACAGACGATGATGGCACCCTGGGAGCCACGCTCTCCGCCGGTGACGCGGTGGGACCAGAAGCGCTGGGGGCTGCATTGGGTGCATTCGGTGCTGACTTCCACCTGGGTGACACCGGCGTTCAGCAGAATCTGACGGTTGATGGCTTTCAAATCCAGGTGGTATTTTTTCCCGTCAGTGGTAATCCAAGGCTCCATCTGGCTGCCGTAGGCGGCACGGAAGGCCTGGGGTACGTCCTCGTCGGTTTCAAAATGACAAAGGCCGATGTTGGGGCCGATGGCGGCGTGGATGTCCTGGGGACGGGAGCCAAATTCCCGCCCCATGGCCTCTACCACCCGAGCGCCGATGCCGCTGACCGTACCCCGCCAGCCGGAGTGGGCAGCGCCCACCGCCCCGGTTTTTTCGTCCCAGAACAGCAGGGGGGTGCAGTCGGCGGTGAACACCACCAGGGCAAGGCCGGGGACGGCGGTAATCAGACCATCGCATTCTGCCAGATGGGGGGCGAACAGTCCGGCACCCCGGTCCTTTTCCGTGGCGGTATAGACAATGTCCGAATGGGTCTGCCGGGAAAGCACCAGATTGTGGATGTCAAAGCCCAGAGCATTCCCTAGGCGGCGGTAATTTTCAATCACATTGTTGGGGTCATCCCCCCGGCTGGTGCCGATGTTCAGGGATGACAGATACCCGCTGCTGATGCCGCCCAGGCGGGTGGTGAAGCAGTGGGGAACCGGGATGTCCTGGCAAACCAGATATTCCAGGGAACCAAGCTGTTTTGTTTCAATCATAGTTGTTTTTCTCCAAGATAAGGGGCGCGGTGCGATAGATGGTGAAACGTTCCGGGACTGCCCCCTCTTGGCTTCCCCCGGGGGGAAGCTGTCATGATAAATAATCGGCATTTCGGAACCGATTATTTGTCATGACTGATGAGGGGCGGCGAAGGGTTGGTTGACGGATACGGCTGGGTGAGTGACAATCATGTCCTGACTTTCTCCATTCAACCGGACGATTTGAAGCGTTGAGATGTCGCTACCCCTCATCAGTCAGCCTTGTCGGTTCCGAAGAGCCGCCAAGGCTGCCAGCTTCCCCTCGGGGGAAGCCAAGAGGTGCAAGCTTCACACTTTTATCATTTAACGCACCGCTCTGTTGCGATAGTGGGCGGGTTGACGAATCGTCGTCCCCTACAGTGTGGCGTGAGCAAACCGGTTTTTGAGCGGTAACGAACCGGGTATGTCAGGGAACGAACGATGGGTACAAGCCCCGTGCGTGATTGTCCGTCGGCACTGCCGACT
>URPI01000177.1 GCA_900549705.1 uncultured Eubacteriales bacterium | reverse complement strand
TTCCGAGATGCCGATATTTCATCGTGACAGCTTCCCCCCGGGGGAAGCCAAGGGGAGGTAGCGGCGGCTGATTCCATGCAACGCACCCAGTTGTTCCAGAAGCTTCGGGTCGCCAAATTGGCGACCCCTACAGAGCGAGTATGTTTATCTTGCTACTTCCTAGAATCCAAGGCTGCAGGCGGCTTGGCAACCCCTACGGTGCGATGCATAATCGTTGGCTGTTTCAACGGAGGACACTTCCTCGGCTGCGCCGCCGAACATACGCTTTCTCAAACCGTTGCCGCTTCCGGGGCAATTTTTTTTACAACCAGCCTGGTGCTGGCGGGATAAAAGAACCGGATTTTTTCTTCCGCCACAGAGATGTTAATCACCTTTGCCCGGCGCAGTTCGCCATCCAGATTGATGGCCGTGTCGCTATCGCAGCGGATGGTCAGGCGGTCGGTGGTGAAGTGCTGCACCAGATCCGGCAGCTCCCGATAGCGCCCGGCTTTATACTTGGCGATGATTCCGGCCACCTTCAGTCGGCTTACCTTTTCCACCAGCAGCACCTCCAGCCTCCCATCCCGGGGATCTGCCTCCGGCACGGGGTGGAAACCGCCGCCGTAATACTGGCCGCTGCACACGCACACCATGGTGTATTCGCCGTCCATGCGGCGGCCATTAATCTCGATGTTGTAGTGCTCCCCAATGCCCCGGATGACGTTCACCAGGGTGGACACCAAGTACGCACGGAAGCCATGGAACATGGGAATCCGCTTGTAGCCGGACACATCGGTGCCAATCCGGGCATCCAGACCCACGGAGCAGATGTTGAAGGCGTAGTCGTCGTTGACCCGGATAAGGTCAAGCTGCTCCTCCCGGGCATCCAGCAGCTGGTTTAAATCCGTAAAGGCCTCGGGGTTATCGAACATACGGATAAAGTCGTTTCCGCTGCCCCCGGCAAAAACCGTGATGGCGGCATTGGGAAAACCCACCGTGCCGGTGACGACTTCATTGAGCGTGCCGTCGCCGCCGCAGGCATAAATCCGCAGCTCCTGCCCGGTCTGGGCGGCTTCCCGGGCAATGTTTGCGCAGTCTCCGGGGCCCATAGAAACCCGGATTTCATAGCGAAGCCGCCGCGCCTCGCAGACGGTGCGGATTTCGGCGGAATATTCTGCGGTGCGGTCGCTGATGCCCGCAGCGGGATTGATGATAAATAAATGTTTCATATCTCTATCTCATACCCAAAGGTAAATTGCGTTATTTTTTCTTATCCTTGCCGTTGCCGTTAAAGTACATATAATAGTCGCACTTAATCATGCCGTTGTACAGCTTCCGCTTTTTGTCTGCCCGCTTGCCGAAATAATGCTCAAATTCCGGCTCGGAGGTGATGATGTACTTCTTCCAGCCGTCGGCGTATTTCAGGTGACGACCCAGGGCGGCGTACAGCCGCTGGGCGCTCTGCTGCTCCATCATCCGCTGCCCGTAGGGGGGATTGCAGATGAAGATGCCCTCGTCGCTGGGCAGGCTCATCTTGGTGGCATCCCCATCCTGGAAGGTAATCAGCCGATCCACCGCTGCCTTTTTGGCATTTGCCATGGCAAGGGACACGCATTTGGGGTCGTTGTCCGAGGCGAGAATGTGATAGAAGCCCTTGAACTCCTTGTCCCGCATTTCCGTGCGGACATCGCCCCACAGGCTCAAATCCACCCAGGGGAATGCCTCTGCCGTAAACCGGCGATACATACCGGGTGCCTGGTTGCGGGCAATCAGCGCCGCCTCGATGGGAATGGTGCCGCTGCCGCAGAAACCGTCCCACAGGAACTCTCTGCCCCGATAGTGGGTCAGCATGACCATGGCAGCTGCCAGGGTTTCCCGCAGGGGAGCGTCATTGCCGTTGGCGCGGTAGCCCCGCTTGTGCAGACCCGGTCCGGAGGTATCCAGGTACAGCTGCACCCGGTCGTTCATAATGGAAAATTGCAGCTGGTATTTCAGTCCCGTCTCCGGCAGCCAGTTCATGCCGTATTTTTCACCCAGCCGCCGGGAAGCAGCCTTCTTGATGATGGCCTGACAGTCCGGCACGCTCATGAGCTGGCTGTTGAGGCAGTGCCCCTTTACCGGGAAAGCGCCGTCCTTGGGGATGAAGTCTTCCAGATTGGTGCGGTACACCCCCTGGAACAGCTCCTCGAAGCTTTTGGCGGTAAAATCCGCCAGTACAATCAGCACGCGCTCACCGGTACGCAGCCCCACGTTGGCTTTGACCATGGCACGCTCGTCACCGGAAAACAGCACCCGACCGTTTTCCACCCGGACGTTCTCAATGCCCATTCGCTTCAGCTCGTCCCCTGCCAGACCTTCCAGGCCAAACAGACAGGGTACGGAAAATTCCAAATTTGTCATAGACTCTCCTCATATATCAATGTAAGATTTTTTGAATGCAATGGCAGGTAATGCCCGCCTGTTGGTGCGAAGCATCCCTGTAGTTCCGGGATAGATTAGTTTGGTGAATGGTGAAAGCGTAAGTCTCGCACCCCTTGGCTTCCCCCGAGGGGAAGCTGGCATGATAAATAATCGGCATTTCGGAACCGATTATTTATCATGACTGATGAGGGGTTGCGATAACTAAATGTTTCAAATTTTCCCGTTGAATGGTGAAAACTGGAACATATGCCACTCAACCAGACTCGTTCATCAACCAACCATTCGCCGCCCCTCATCAGTCAGCCGGTTCCGAAGTGCCGTCTGACAGCTTCCCCCCGGGGGAAGCCAAGGGGCAGTTTCATAAAATGGTTCCATTCAACGAACCGCTCAATTCCGTGAGGTTCGGGTCGCCAAATTGGCGACCCCTACAGGGCGTATGCGAATCGGGGCGTTTCTTACCGTATAATTTTACTGCTCTTGAGATACCGCTCCTCCTCAGAGAAGACACAGCCGCAGTATTTTTGAATGTAGAAGCCCAGCTCCCGTGCCCTTTCCTGACCGGCACGGAAATAGGGGCGGAAGTCACGATAGAGAAATTCCACGCCGTATTCTTTGGCGGCTCGCTCTGCCACCTCCCGCATCAGTTCATGCTGCTGATAGGGACTGATGAACAGGCTGGAAGTGAAGCTGTCGAAGCCCCCCTCCGCTGCCTGCCGTGCCGCCTCTCCCAGCCGGAACTCATAGCATTTCACGCAGCGGTGGTCAATATCGTCCGCTACCGCCCGCACAAAGGGACGCAGGCCATAGTCATTGCGTTCAATCAGGGGCAGCTGGATGGTCTGGGCATATTCCCGCAGGCAGTTGCGGCGGGAGCGATACTCCGTAAAGGGATGGATGTTGGGGTTATACCAGAAGCCGGTGACATCATACCCATCCCCCCGCAGCACGTCAATGCACTGGTTGGCGCAGGGCGCACAACAAATATGCAGCAATGTTTTCATTGGATAACCTCCCCTGTCACCCCGTCGCCATACAGGCTTTTGACGGCAACGGTCTGAATCTCGTTTCTGGGATACGCACCCGGAATGTATATTTTTACATAATTCATGGCGTGCCCCACAGAATGCTCCCCCTCCATGCCCTCTACCAAAACCGCCTGGGTGGTGCCCAGCAGCTCCTGGTGATAGCACCGGCTCATGTCCTGCGCCACCGCAATGGCACGGCGGCTGCGCTCCTCCTTCACGGCGTTGGGCAGCTGCCCCGGCATCTCTGCGGCGGGGGTACCCGGTCGTCTGGAATAGGGGAAGATGTGCATATCCGCAAACCGGCACTGGCGGATGAAGGATAGACTTTTTTCAAATTCTTCCTCCGTCTCGCCGGGGAAGCCCACAATCATATCCGTGGTAATGGCGCAGCCGGGGAAGGCATTCCGCAGCCGCTCCAAGCTTTCCATATATTCTTCGGTGGTGTATTTCCGCTTCATCCGTTCCAGCACGCTGTCGCAGCCGGACTGCATACTCAGATGGAACTGAGGACACAGGTTGGGGCAGGCGGACAGCGCCGCCGCAAATTCCTCGGTGACGATTCTGGGCTCCAGACTGCCCAGCCGGATTCTCAGATGCGGCACCGCTTTGCAGATTTCCGCAATCAAGAGCCACACCGGGGGCTTTCCCGGCAAATCCTTGCCCCAGCCTGCAATTTCGATGCCGGTGACCACAATTTCCCGATAACCGGCCTGTTCCAGCTGCTTTGCCTGGGCTACCGCCGTTTCCAGGGGAGCGGAGCGAATGGGTCCCCGGGTATAGGGGATGATGCAGTAGGTGCAGAAATTGGTGCAGCCATCCTGCACCTTGAGCATGGCACGGGTGCGCTCTTGCAGCCCACCGGCGGGCAGCACCTCAAATTCCCGCCGACGCAGGGCGTTGTCCAGGTGCTCCTGATAGGTAAGGCTCTGGGCAGCGGCAAGCAAATCC
>URPI01000176.1 GCA_900549705.1 uncultured Eubacteriales bacterium | reverse complement strand
CCAAGTGGCACTTCGTGCCAGCGGGTCGCCAAATTGGCGACCCCTACAGGGTGCGCTTCAAAATTTGGAGCGGTTGCAAAATCGCACGAAGCGAATGCAACAGAGCGGTTCGTTGAATGTGAGCGGCTTCCACAGCGCTTATTTCAGCATACTGCTCTGATTCAGCACCAGGGTGCTGTACAAAAACAGCACGTCCTGATTCCCAAATTCCACAAACTCCCCCAGCTTGTCCGCCGGAAGATAGCGAATATCCACCAGCGTCACCTTGGCATAGCCGGGAACCAGCAGGGGAGCCAGACTGCTGCCAAAGGAATCCCGGAAGACAATCAGCTCCTTTTCCGTATTGGCTGCCGGATTTTCCACCGTCAGCACTGACACCGGGCCGGAGAGGAATACATCATACAAATCCCGGCTGGACAGCTTGTCCATGTCGTACACCTGGGCGGTTTTGCGATTTTCAATATTATAGGTGGTGCAGGCATACAGGCTGTCGCTTTCCAGAATCCACAGCTCATCCGGCTCCATGGGCAGCGCCGCCTGCCCGTCGTAAACCCCATAGAAGGGACGCTCCAATTTCACCGGCGTGAAATCCGCCCGGATGTCCACGTCCAGGGATTGCGCCAGCAGGGCGGCGGCATCCAGCAGGCATTCCTGCCGCCAGTGGGTATCCGTGCGATAATAGGAGTCAGCACTCAGCGCCGGGGTCAAATCCACATACGTTGCCCAGGGAATCTCCCGGAAGGCAGAAAACATGGCCTCATAGTCCATGCTGGGATAGCCGTTGGCCGCCGCCAGATAGAAGCTTTTATCCGGCACAACGCTGAACACGATTTTCCCGCTGCTGTCCTTCAAATACCGGTCGTAAATATGCTGAAATTTCTCCACTGCCTTCCGAACGGACGCTTCATTCAGCGGATATTCCAGCTTTCCGGCGCTGCCCTGGGCAAGATAAATGCCGTTGTTGTCCAGCCGCCGCACCACCCCATAGCTGACCACCGCCTTCAGGCGGCGAAAGCTGTCCCGCAAGGGAAACTGGTCTTGGCTGTAGGTTTCAAATTGGGTCATAAACCGCCCGTCCAGGATGGTCTGGGCAGTAAAAGCGGGCATCTGCTGCAATTTCCGCCGCTCTGAAATTGACATTTCCTGCTTGGGTGCAAACCACATGGCCGCCGTCAGTGCCAGCCACACAGCGGGAACAATCAGGCATCGCTTCCAATTTTTCATTTCATCACCCCCGCTTAAAATCGGAAATACAAAAACGGGTTAAAGGAGCCGTCCACCAGGTAAGCCGTGCATACCAGCAGCAGCGCCAGCATGGCCGCCGCGTCCAGCCAGGGCGCTTTCTGCGCCATGGCCTCTCCCCATTTTTTGGGCCAAGGGGTCGCCCCCAGAATGCCCAGCAAAAAGAGCACCGCAAAGCTTTTCAGCTGATACAGTGATTCGGTGGTCACCAGGGGCAGACCGGCTCGGCCAAACATCCCCGCCAAATCCTGCCCCGCCTGGGAAAGATTTGAGGCATTGAACAGCACAAAACTGAGCACCACCACCAGCATGACATAGGCGTTCGACAGTCCCTTTGGCAGCCTCCGAAGCCCCGGAATTCCCTTTTCCAGCAGCAGGAACACCGCAAACACCAACCCCCACAGCACAAAATTCCAGCTGGCACCGTGCCACAGCCCCGTGAGCATCCAAACGGCCAGGATGTTCAAAAACCACCGGAGTCTTGTCACCCGGTTGCCCCCCAGGGGAATATAGACATAATCCCGGAACCAGCCCCCCAGGGTCATATGCCAGCGCCGCCAGAATTCCGTAATGCTGCGGCTGAGATAGGGATAGTTGAAATTCTCCGGGAAGCGGAAGCCAAAAATTTGCCCCAGGCCAATGGCCATATCGGAATAGCCGGAAAAATCAAAGTAAATTTGCAGGGCAAAGGCCAGGGCATACAGCCAGCAATACAGCACCGACTGCGCCTTGGAATCCCGGTAGAGCGCTGTCAGTGCTCCAAATTGGTTTGCCAGCAGCACCTTTTTCCCCAGACCAAAGAGGAAGCGCCGCAGCCCCAGGGTAAACGCTTCCATGCTGTGGCTTCTGCCTTCCAACGCTCTTGCCACATCGGTATAGCGGACGATTGGCCCGGCAATAAGCTGGGGAAACAGGGACACATAGCAGCCGAAGGAAATGAGATTTTTCTGCGCCGCTGCATCCCCCCGGTACACGTCCACGGTGTAGCTGATGCACTGGAAGGTATAAAAGCTGATGCCGATGGGCAGCACCAGCCGCAGCAGCGGCAGCGACAGCCCGGTGACTGCATTGACGGAGCCAATGAAAAAATCCGCGTACTTAAACAGCCCCAGCAGCCCCAGACCGATGGCCACGGAGACAATCATCCATCGTTTTCTTGCGGCTTGGCCGTTTGCCCGCCCGATGGCAAGGCCGCAGAGGTAAAACACCAGGATGGTGACAACCATCAGCAGCGCCAGCTTCGGCTCCCCCCAGGCATAAAAAAACAGGCTGAAAAACAGCAGCACCCCGTTTTTCCAGCCATCGGGCACCAAAAAATACGCAATCAGCACCGCCGGGAGAAAATAATACAAGAATGTCAGCCCGGAAAACAGCATGGTCTACACTCCTTAAAAAATGGCAGCGGCCTTTTGGGGGTCGCTGCCGAAAAATTTTTATCCAACAATGGTCATGTTGCCGCCGCTGACGGCCTTGAAGGCCTCCTGCATGGAGGCGGGGGTTGCCAAATCGTCAAAGGTGGAATCCACCATGAACAGCACCACCACATCGCCGGAGTACATCACGGTTTTGGCATCGGCTTCCACGCAAATCCATTTGCGGGTGTCGACGTTGTCATAGATGTCCTTGGCAATCTGGGGGGCATCGGCAGCATCCTTCACCCGCAGCACCACCAGGGAATAGGCCTGGCTCATCATGGCTTCGGAGATGCTGCCCTCGGAGAGCTTTTCGCCGGAAGCAAGGCCGGTGTTATAGGTCACAGCATTGCTGTCGGTGACATCCAGGGGAAGGGTTTCCAGATACAAATCCACTTCCTTGTGGTTTGCGTAGATTTTATCAATGATTTCCGCCGTGGTTCCCTCGATGGTGGCAGGTGCAGCGGACGGCTCTTTCTTGGCACAGCCGACTGCCGTCAGCAGGATAAAGGCTGCCAGCAGGAGCGCAGTAAACTTTTTCATGTCGATTTTCCTTTCAGTTTCAGATTGATATAAAGCCAGTGGAGGAGGAAAAACAGGGCAATTCCGGTGCAGACTCCGCCAAAGTCAATCCACACATCAATGACGCTGGGGCCGCGGCCAGGGCGAAAAACCTGGATGGTTTCGTCCACGTTGGCTGCCGCCAAGCCCAGGAACATCGGGAATGTTACCCGGTGGATGCCCTGCTGATTTTCCATGCGAAGCAGCCAACTCAGGAAGAAACCCAGGGCGGTAAACTCCGAAAAATGCCCCAATTTACGAATCAGGTGGCCGGTCAATCCCTTCAGGAAGGGAAAGGTTTCCTTCAGCCAGGCCAGCAATCCGCCGCTGATTTTTCCTGACTCCGTCCCCGGGAGCAGGGAGTTGCCCCAGATGAAACACAGCACCAGCAGCACCGCCGCCAGAATCAGATGTTTTTTCACTTTTGCGTTCATTAGAAAATCCCCAGGCTTTCCAGCAGAATTTTGCAGCCCAGAAGAATCAGCACCACGCCGCCGAAAATCTCCGCCTTTTTCTGGAACTTGTTTCCGAAAATACCGCCAATGGTCACGCCCAATGCACTCAGGGAAAAAGTGGTGATGCCAATGACAATCACGGAGGTGAAAATGGGTGCTTCGGTCATGGCAAGGGAAATGCCCACTGCCAGAGCGTCAATGGAGGTGGCAACCGCCAGCGGCAGCATGGCCTTGGCGGACAAATCCGGTGTGGCGGATTCCTCCTCGCCGGACAGCGCCTCCTTGATCATGTTGCCGCCCACCAGCGCCAGCAGGAAAAAGGCAACCCAATGGTCAACCGCCGCAATGGCATCGGCAAACATCCTGCCCAGGAAATAGCCGATGAGGGGCATCAGCGCCTGGAATGCACCAAACCACGCGCCGCAGACCAGGGATGTTTTCAGGTCTGCCCGCCGCACGGCCAGTCCCTTACACACGGACACCGCAAAGGCATCCATGCTCAGGCCAATGCCCAACACTAATATTTCCCAAAACTCCATTTGTTAATCCTCCGCAGTATTTCCGGCGAAGTCTGCGATATATATAACAGACCCCTGAGGGATTGTCAATAAACGAACTGTGAATAAATAAATTCTTAATTTTTAGAGACGCTACTAGACTGTCCTGACTAATAATTTATGAACAGCCAACGGCGATGCGTCTCTT
>URPI01000175.1 GCA_900549705.1 uncultured Eubacteriales bacterium | reverse complement strand
CTCCTGCGCCAGCACCTCATGCACCCGGGGATTGGAAACACCGGCACCGCCCACGCAGAGGCTGGCGCATTCCCGCATCCCGCCGCAAGCGGCAAACACCTGGCGCAGCAGCTGGCGGAGCCCATCCTCTCCAATAGAATTGAGATTAAAAGGCCCAAATTCCTCCCGCCGCAGCAGGCGGTTATTCATGTCCCGCAATTCCAGGCGGGTATGGGTGCCGCCGCCGTCGATTCCCAACACAAACATGATGTCACCTCAAAGCTTTACCGGGCACACACCGGTGGCAGCGCCGCCGGAAAGCACCTCCGCCACCCCTGCCAGCGCCGGAGCATCGTAATCATAGCTGCACAGCCTCCACAGTCTCTCCGGCAAGCCGGACAAATCATAGGGGTTGCGCAGCGCCACCACCGCCATGGGCTTTTGCAGCCGGGAAAGTGCCGCCACAAGCTGCTGCCCTGCAAACAGATGCCCGTTGCAGGTACCAAGGACAATCTTTTCTGCCCCGGCAGCCTGACGCACCGCCTCCTGAATTTCTTCCTCCGTGGGGTCTTTGGAGGTCACCAGGCAGCGAGCACCAAAATGCTGCGCCATAAATTCCGGGAAGGTGGCCTTTTTTCCATCCTCATTGGCCGCACCGGACACCCGATAGTCGGCACAGCCGCAGAAGAATGACTTTTCGTCCGCCCGGAAGGGCTTGCCCCCCACCTGGGTCACAGCCTGACGGCTCATATTCCAGGCAGCCTGACGGTCACGCTGCAAATTGCACAGCGCTGCGTCCGGGGCTGTGAATAACTGCTGCTTGAATTTCAGAATCCGCTCCACCGATTCCTGAATTTCCTGTAGATTCAGCTCGCCCCGCGCCGCGGCTTCATTCACCGCTTTCGCGGAAGCCTCCTCCAAATCCATGCGGCTGGAAATCTCCGCCAAATCCACGCCCGCCCGGATGGCTGCCACAACGCCCTGGGGCGTTCCGTAGTGCTTCTGAATTGCCAGCATTTCCATGCAGTCGGTCAGCACCAAGCCCCGGAAGCCCAGCTTGTTCCGCAGCAGGTCCGTCACCATGCGGCGGGACATGGTACAGGGCAGCTGGTCATCCGCAATGTTGGGGAACAGCACATGGCTCATCATCACCGCCGGTGCCCCCGCTGCAATGGCACGGCGGAAGGGAATCAGCTCCAGCTGCTCCAATTCTTCCTCGGTTTTGTCCACCCGGGGCAAGCCCAGATGGCTGTCCACCGCCGTGTCTCCGTGCCCGGGGAAGTGCTTCACACAGCACAGCACCCCGCTACCAGCATAGGGCGCAATGGACGCACAGCCGAAAGCCGCCACCCGCTCCGGGTCATCCCCAAAGCTGCGCACACCAATCACCGGATTTGCCGGATTGCTGTTGACATCCAGCACCGGTGCCATATTGAAGTTTGCCCCCAGTCCCCGCAGTTGGCGGATGGTGATTTCGGAGGCCAGCCGGGCATTTTCCGGGTCACCAGTGGCCGCAAGAGCCATCGCACCGGGAACATTCACCGCATCCTCGGGCAAGCGGGACACCATGCCCCCCTCCTGGTCGATGATGATGAAAGCGGGATAGCCGGTTTCCTCCCGGATGAGGGTCTGAATCTCGCTGCACAGCTGCCGCAGCTGGCTGGCGCTTTCCACATTGCGCAAAAAGAGAATCACATTGCCAATTTTATAGCGGCGAATCAGCGCCTTAAATTCCTCGGTGAGCTGTGTGCCGTGGAAGCCGAACACCAGCTTCTGCCCCAGCATTTCTCTGATTTCCATTGTATTTACTCCTTCTCGTATCGCTCATAGCGCATTTTTCGGGTTTGGAATGCCCGGCTCTCTGTCTCATAGCGGGCAAGAATAGCATCTGCATCCCAGTCCGGGTTCTCAAAATCCCGATGTCCTGCCAGCAGGGAAATAAACCGCTTGCCGTCCTGCCGTACCGGGGGTAAAAATGCAAAATCGTTGGGGTATATCCGCCGCAGCAAATCCAGCAGACGCACGCCCAATTCCACCGGGCGAAGGGCTTTTTCATCCATGATGTGCAGCTGGATGCCGCCGCACAGAACCCCCTGGTGCTTGGAAGCGGTGGGGGTAAAGTACACCGGTGTTGCCTCCACATCGGGCAGCTTCATGGCACGAAAGCGGCGGGCAAATTCTTCCGCCTGAATAAAAGGAGCGCCCAAGATGCCAAAGGGGTCGGCAGTGCCTCTGCCCTCCGAAAGATTGGTGCCTTCTATCAGGCAGGTTCCGGGATACAATAGCGCCGTTTCAAACCGGGGGATTCCCAGGCTGGGCATCACCCAGCAGTGCCCCCAATCCCGGAAGGTCATCTGCCGGGTCAGGCCGCCGCAGGGAACCACCTGCAAATCGCAGCCGCAGTTTAGCTCCTCATTCATCATCACTGCCAGCTCGCCGCAGGTCAGACCGTAGCACACGGGCATTTGGTAGCCCCCCACAAAGCTCATGACTTCCGGCTGCAACAGGCCGCCCTCCACCCGGTCGCCCAGGGGATTGGGGCGATCCAGCACCACCAGCCGCTTTCCGGCAGCAGCGCAATCCTCGATGCAATAGCGCAGCGTGGTGAGGAAGGTATAGTACCGGCATCCCACATCCGCCATATCATACACCAGCGTATCAAATAGCGACAGTGTCTCCTGGGACAGCCGCTTGGAGGTTTTGGTATAAAGGCTGCGGACGGTCAGGCCGCTTTCCCGGTCGATTTCATCCTCAAACAGCGCACCTGCCGCCTTGTCCCCCCGCACGCCATGCTCCGGTGCCAGCAGCAGCTGCAAATTGCAGCATTCTTTCAATACATCGATGGTGGGGCGATTGTCGCTGGTGCGCCCCGAGGGTCCGGTGAGCAATGCCACCCGTCCCTCAAAAACATTCCGGTATTCCTGCGCCCGGTCAACGCCATATAGAACCATTTTTCTTTCCTCCTTGACAACCGGCACACAGCCGGGTAAACTTATCCTAAGACATTGCACACGCCCCTACAATTATGTATATTTCCAAAGGAGGAACCGGAATGAATCATCCGTTTATGACTCTGTGGAACCAGCCCTCTCGCCTGGTGGTGGGATTGATGAGCGGCACATCTGCCGACGGTGTGGATGCCGCCCTGACCCGCATCACCGGCTGCGGAACAAGCACCAAGGTGGAGCAGCTTGGCTTTTACTTTCAGCCCTTTGACAACCAAACCCGTCAGCAAATTCTGAATGTTTGCGGCGGCGACTTCGGCGGAAGCCGGGAGCTGTGCCTCCTGGGCACCCATCTGGGAAAGCTCTATGCCCAGGCCGTCCGGGGTCTGGTGGCGCAAACCGGCATCCGCCATGTGGACTTGATTGGCTGCCATGGGCAAACCGTCTATCACATTCCCGAGGAGACCCCCTATCTGGGCACCAGCATTCGGGGGACGCTGCAAATCGGCGACCCCTCCTATCTTTCCGAGGAATTTGGATGCCCGGTGGTCAGCGATTTCCGCATTCGGGACATGGCTGCCGGCGGGCTGGGCGCTCCGCTTGTTCCCTACACCGAGTTTTTGCTGTATCGCAGCGAAACCGAAGACGTGGCGCTGCAAAACATCGGCGGTATCGGCAACATCACCCTGCTTCCTGCCGGATGCAGTCTCGGTGATGTCACCGCCTTCGACACCGGCCCGGGAAACATGGTAATGGATGCGCTGGCTTCCCGCATCACCGGCGGAAAGCTGGGCTATGACGATGGGGGTAAGCTGGCTGCCAGCGGCAAGGTGATTCCGGAGCTTCTGAATTGGATGCTGGAAGACCCCTATCTTGCCAAGCAGCCGCCCAAAACCACCGGGCGGGAATACTACGGTGCGGCATATGTGGAAAAGCTGCTGTCCTTCGGGGATTATCCCCTCCAAGACATTCTGGCAACCGCCACCCGGTTCACCGCAGAATCCATTGCTCTGAGCCTCCATCGGTTTGCCCAACGGATGCCCGCCCGGCTGGTGGTAGGCGGCGGCGGAAGCCGGAACCCCACCCTGCTGCACTTTTTGCAGCAGGCGCTGCCCCAGTGCTTGGTGCAGACCCAGGAGGATTTGGGCTACGACAGCGACTCCAAAGAGGCGGTCGCCTTTGCTCTGCTGGCAAACGAAGCCCTGTTCGGCATCTGCAACAACGCCCCCTCCGCTACCGGTGCCGCTCATCCGGTGGTCATGGGCAGAATCAACCTATAAGCGGCGTTTCGTTGCAGAGCGCCCTCGGCGCCCCCTTTGGGGGAACTGCTGAGCGAACGCGAAGCTGAGGGGGTGCGCCACGAAATATAGGCGCGCTACGAAAATACGCACGACACCCCCTCTGCGACTCGCTAAGTGCCGCCTGCGGCGGTTGCTCGCTTGCATAGCGCCTGCGGGCGCTAAAGTCAGCCC
>URPI01000174.1 GCA_900549705.1 uncultured Eubacteriales bacterium | reverse complement strand
CATGCAGGCCATGTGCGATTTCCGGGGTGTGGAATTCTTTCAGTATTTCTATGCCGGGGACAATCTGGATCACCCCCAGTGGGACCCCAGAAGCCTGTCCGGACACGCCCGGCTATCAGACAAGGAAAAAATTGCCCTGCTGGCTTTCGAGCTGGCCAGCAGAATCGGCTGAATAAAGGAAGTATCTATGCTTCCATAGATTTAGGAGGACAACTATGTTCGTGGATAAAGTGCGCATCACCGTCATCGGCGGACGGGGCGGCGATGGAGCGGTGGCGTTCCACCGGGAAAAATATGTAGCCTCCGGCGGCCCGGACGGCGGCGACGGCGGTCACGGCGGCAGCGTGATTCTTCGGGTCAATGACAATATGTCCACCCTGCTGGACTTCCGCTATAAGCGCAAGTATGCTGCTCAGCCCGGTGCCAACGGTCTGGGACGCAAGATGAGCGGCAAGCGGGGGGAGCCTCTGGTCATTGAAGTCCCCCGGGGTACTGTGGTGCGGGACGCAGAAACCAACCAGATTATTGTGGATATGTCCACCGGTGAGGATTTCGTCATCGCCAAGGGCGGACGGGGCGGCTGGGGCAATGCCCACTATGCAACCGCCACCCGTCAGGTGCCCCGGTTTGCCAAAGCCGGTCTCAAGGGGCAGGAGCGGGACATCATCCTGGAGCTCAAGCTGCTGGCGGATGTGGGGCTTGTGGGATTCCCCAATGTGGGCAAGTCCACCCTACTGAGCGTTACCTCTAACGCCCGCCCCAAGATTGCCAACTATCATTTCACCACCCTATTTCCCAACCTGGGCGTGATTTATGTGGATGAGGGTGTTTCCTTCGTCATGGCTGACATCCCCGGCATCATTGAAGGTGCTGCTGAGGGTGCCGGTCTGGGGCACGACTTCCTGCGGCACATTGACCGCTGCCGGCTGCTTGTCCATGTTGTCGACGTTTCCGGCAGCGAGGGCCGGGATCCGGTGGATGATTTCAATGCCATTTGCGACGAGCTGGCAAACTACAGCGTGGATTTGAGCAACCGTCCCATGATTGTGGCTGCCAACAAGATTGACCTGCTGCCCCCGGACAGCGATAATCTCCAGCGGCTGAAAGCCTGCGTGGAGGCTGCCGGTTGTGAGCTGTATGAGATTTCCGCCGGTACCACCCAGGGTACCCGGAACCTGATGCGGGTAGTTGCCGAAAAGCTGCGCACGCTCCCCCCTGTCACCATCTATGAGCCGGAATATGTGGAGGAAGCTCCCCAGGCTGGCGACCCCACCGAGCTGCAAATTGAACACCTGGGCAGCACCTGGGTCATTACCGGTGCATGGCTGGAGCGTCTGGTGATGAACATCAACTTTGACGACTATGAATCCCGGAATTACTTTGACTTGCAGCTGCGCAAGTCCGGTCTGTTTGCCAGGCTGGAGGAAATGGGCATCCAGGACGGCGATACTGTAGACATTTACGATTTGCAGTTCGATTATCAGCGCTAAAAAAGCATCAATATTTTTGTACAAAATTTTTATGTACAAAGTATTTGCATTTGTAAATTATTTTTGTATAATAACGGGGTGATAAATTTTATCACCCTGTTATTCGTCTAGGAGGTGCAGCAACATGATACGGAATCTGAACCAGGTCAATTTCTGTAGCTATGGCTCTGTCCTGCCGGAACGAGCACACACTTCTCTCCCCTTTTCCAGAGAGGACGCTGATTTGACTGCACTGGACAGTGACTGCGCCCCCATCTATATGACGCACAGCGAGACCTGGCTCTCCGGCAGCAGCGGAATGGCCATTCTGTCCATTTGTGCCCGGAAGGATGAATATCTTCACTTCTACCTGGACAAACCAGTCAGCCTGAAATCTGGGGTGCAATTCGCCCTGAGTGCCTTTATGGGAAGCGCCAGTGTATCGTTGTATGCTGCCGAAGAGAAGCCAGAGCCGATTGGCTTTCAGACCGTACAGTTGCTGCGGGAAGACCGTAAGCTTCATGTGGATGGCATTTATACCTTTTTCTATCAGGAGAAAGAGCAGGGCTTTTTGTTTCCCGGCGAAGCCCACCCTATGCCGGAGTTGACCTATGTTGACCAGGGGGAGCTGCATTCCGTGGTAGACGGGCAGGATTTGCTGCTGAAGCAGGGCGACCTGGTGATTTACGGTCCCAACCAATGGCATATGCAATACGCCGATATCGGCATTGCTCCCCGATTTGTGACCATTTCTTTTGATATGTGCGGCTTGGAGCTGACACCCCTGTTGAATCAGAAATTTTCTGCCCCTCAGGCCGCTGCAAACCTGTTGCAGAGTATGCTGCGGGAGCAGGAGCGGATGGACAACTTCTCCACCGACATCATTGTGTCCCAGCTGGCGCTGCTGCTGCTGTATCTGCTGCGGGAAACCGAGCAGCCCACTGGCAGCAAGGTAAAGAGCGCTAACATTGTTCAGAATGAAAACGAAATTATCCGCTTGGCGCAGCAATATGTGGCCGCCCACATCCGGGAAAAGCTGTCCGTGCCCATGGTCGCCAGTCAGGTGGGTGTCAGTCCCAGTTATCTGACGGTGTTGTTTCACAAAAATTTGCAAATCTCACCCGGTGAATATATCCGTAGAATCAAGTTGCAGGAAAGCAAGCAGATGATTCGGGAAAACAACCTGAATTTCACCCAAATTGCCTCCATCTTGCAATACTCCACTGTCCATCATTTTTCCCGTCAATTTAAGGATAAGTTCGGCATTACTCCCACAGAATATGCCAAGTCCGTTCGATAACCAAGGAGGTTTTTATTATGAGAGAAATTTGGAAAGCCATTAGATCTAACGTCACATCTTCCCTGACCCACCTGGACAAAACCGTTGTACGCACCAATCGGGAAATGGTTTATGGTGCGGTGGCCTGCGCCGCTGTGGGTGTGGTGATTGGCATTCTGCTCAGCCCCAAGAAGACCACAACCATCGGAAGCCACAACGGAAACGGCGGAAATAACCGCTGCAATCCAGAAGAAGATGAGCAGAACGAAGACCACGAATAGTCAGTAAAACAGCAAGTGCGGTACGACGAATGGTGCGGGGGACTCCCTCATTCATTCGGCGTACCGCTCTTTTTTTATTCCGTGCGCTCTCCCCTGCCCACTGCCATCACGTCATAGGGCACGGTCTGGTACACGATGTAATTGAGCCAGTTGGAGTACAGCAGATTGGCGTGCCCCCGCCAGCGGACGACGGGCGGCTTGGTATCGTCGTCATCGGGGAAATAATTTTTGGGAACCTGGATTTCCATTCCGGCGTTTTTGTCCCGCAGGTATTCCAGGTTCAGCGTCTCCGGGTCGTATTCCGAATGCCCGGTAATAAACAGCTGGTGCCCATATTGGGTGGACATGGCATAAAGCCCCGCCTCCTCGGAAGCGGCGAGAATCTTGATTTCGGGAATGGCCTCCACATCCTCCCGGCGGACGGTGGTATGCCGGGAATGGGGCACCCAAAATTCATCATCGAAGCCCCGGAGCAAAATGGGATTTTTATAAACCACCCGATGCCGGAACACCCCAAACAGCTTTTCCGGCAGCAGCTCCTTCTGCACCCCATAATGATAGTACAGCGCCGCCTGTGCGCCCCAGCAAATGTGCAGTGTGCTGTGAACATGGGTTTTCGTCCACTCCATAATCCGGCAGAGCTCCTGCCAGTATTCCACCTGCTCAAAGGGCAGCTTTTCCACCGGCGCACCGGTGATGATGAAGCCGTCAAAATAAGCATCCTTGATTTCCTCAAAGCTATGATAGAAGGCAATCATATGCTCCTGGGGAGTGTTTTTCGGTTGGTGGGAGGACACCTGGATGAGAAAAAGCTCCACTTGCAGCGGGGTATTGCCCAGCAGGCGGGAGAGCTGTGTCTCGGTGGTGATTTTGGTGGGCATCAGGTTTAGCAGTCCAATGCGCAGAGGGCGAATCTGCTGGGATTCTGCCCGCGCTTCTGTCATCACAAAGATATTTTCGCTTTCCAGCACCTCTCTGGCCGGAAGATTATTGGGAATACGAATGGGCATTTATTCTTCTCCTAATTTTATTCGTCCAGCTGTGCCAAGGCTTGCTGCAAATCCGCAATGATGTCGCTTACATCCTCAATTCCCACGGAAAAGCGGATAAATTCCGGTCCGATGCCGCAATCCTTCAGCTGCTGGTCGGTGAGCTGGCGGTGGGTTGTGCTGGCTGGATGCAGCACGCAGGTGCGGGCATCTGCCACATGAACCACAATCTGCGCCAAACGCAGGCTGTTCATCAGCTTCATGGCAGCCTCCCTGCCCCCCTTCACGCCAAAGGAAACCACGCCGGAAGCACCCAAGGGCAGATATTTTTCAGCCAGCGCATGGCTGGGGCTGGATTCCAGTTTTGGATAATTCACCCACAGCACCTG
>URPI01000173.1 GCA_900549705.1 uncultured Eubacteriales bacterium | reverse complement strand
TATACTGGATGCCCAGAGCACGGTCATACTTGCCATAGCCGGGGCGGCAGACGCCGGGGCCTTCCTCCCACAGCTGACGGCCGTGGTCGGGGCGGATGTAGCCCTCCCAGCCGTTGTCGTGGTAGGCTCGCAGCACCTCGATGATGCCGGTCTCGCCGCAGCAATCCCGGTGAGCAGCCTCGCTGAAATCGCCGTTGGGGAAGTGGTGAATGTTGCGGACGTGGGCAAAGGCAATGCGGTCGTAGTGCTTGCGGATAATCTCAGCGCAGTTGTTGTTGGGGTTGGCGTTGAGAGAGCCGGTGCACAGGGTCAGGCAGTTGTAGGGATCGTCCACCATAGCAAGGAACCGGTCAATGCTCTCGGCATCCACCAGCAGGCGGGGCAGACCGAAAATATCCCAGGGGGGATCGTCCATGTGAACCGCCATCTTGATGTCGCACTCGTGGCAGGTGGGCATAATGGCTTCCAGGAAGTACTTGAAGTTCTCCCACAGCTTTTCCTTGGTCACGGGAGCATAGGCCTTGAACAGCTCGTCCAGCTTTGCCATCCGCTCCGGCTCCCAGCCGGGGAAGGTCATGTTGTACTTCTCGGTGAAGGACATGATGTACTCCGCCATGGCCTTGTAGTCATCCTTAATCATGTCCTTCTGATAGAACAGAGCGGTAGAGCCGTCGCCTACCGGATGGAACAGGTCCGTGCGGGTCCAGTCGAAGATGGGCATGAAATTGTAGCAGATGACCTTGACACCGAACTTAGAAAGGTTGCGGATGCAGGTCTTGTAGTTTTCAATCAGGGCATCCCGGCTGGGAAGACCAATCTTGATGTCGTCGTGGACATTGACGGATTCCACCACCTCAGCGTCGAAGCCGTAGGCGTGAATCTGGTCAACCACCTCTTTGATTTCGCTTTCTTCCCAGATTTCGCCGGGCATCTTGTGATGCAGTGCCCAGACGATGCTGGTCACGCCGGGAATCTGCTTGATGTCGGCCAGGGTGACGGGGTCATTGCCCTCGCCATACCAGCGCCAACCCATTTTCATAGGCATTGGAAAAACCTCCATTTCATTTTTTCGCTTGGGGGTTAAAAGGATTCAACCTCAACATAATTCTACCACACATCTGCGCTTCTTGCAAGAATCAGAAAATGCAAAAAGTGTGCAAATGTTGCGGTGTGAAACCGAAGAAAGCTGGTTAAACTTCCTGCATGGAGGGATGTGCGTGAATGACAAGCAATATGCAAAGCTGGTGAAGGAACGAAGCCCCAAGTCCCCTCTTTGGAAGGACTGTATCTTCGCCTTTTTGTCCGGCGGGCTTATCTGCACCCTGGGGCAAGTGCTGATGAACTGGTATTCCGGAATGGGCCTAGAGAAGCAGGATGCCGCCAGCTGGGTCTCCGTCACGTTGGTGGGCATTTCTGCCCTGCTCACCGGGCTGAGCCTTTATGATGACCTGGCAAAATACGCCGGGGCAGGAACGCTGGTGCCCATCACCGGATTTTCCAACGCCGTGGCAGCCTCCGCCGTGGAGTTTCAGACGGAGGGGTTCATCCTGGGCGTGGGTGCCAAAATGTTTACCATCGCCGGACCGGTGATTGTATACGGTCTCAGCGCCAGTGCGGTGTATGGACTCATCTATTGGCTGTTCACCGCCCCATGGTAAAAAGGAAAGCCGCCCCGGCAGGGCGGCTTTTTCATTTAGGTCAGATCCTGACCGGTGATGTACTTCTTTGCGGGGGTCTTCATCAGGATGGCACCGATGACCAGAATCACCACCATGTCGGGCAGCATATAAGCGGCGTTGTACAGGGCGGAGTAAATCCAGGGGGTGGTCATGGTCATGTTGAAGAAGGTCTCGGGCATATACTCAGCCCAAATGGTAGCACCCACAACATAGTGCACCAGGAAGCGAGCCACGCAGGCCACCACAGTGCCCAGGAAGAAATTGCCCTTGAACAGGCCAGCCAGACCCAGCACGGTGTAGGCAACGATGAAGTCACCGATGATGCTCTGCCAGCCGATGGCGATACCGCCTTCAAACAGCATCTGGAGCACAGCATGAGCGAAGCTTGCCACCATACCGGCACCGAAGCCCCAGCGGACGCAGTACAGGATAATGGGCAGCATTGCCAGGTCAACAGAGCCGCCCCAGGGCATTTTGTACAGGGGCAGGAAGCTGAGGATTTCAGCCAATGCGATGCAGACAGCGCCCTCGGTGAGCATCCGCACCTTCTGATGAGATTTTTCCATAGAAGAATACCTCCAAAAAAATAAAATCGCATTGCAAACCCGTCCAGGTGCAATGCGATACCGCATGGCGGTATTCTTATCGTGCATCTTTCCCTCCGACGGTATTAACCGTATCAGGTTCACGGGTCAGAGCCACACAGCTCACTCTCAGCCGGATTTGCCCGGCACCCCGAAGACATATTTGCTTTTGCGTCTTGGATATTATATCAGAGGTTGTCGAATTGTCAAGAAATTTTTCCCGCCTGACGGGATAATTGCATGGGTTAACATGATATGAACACGTTATTGACACGAGGATATGGAACAACCGGCTGCGTTGTGTGGAGTCAGCTTATGGTTATCACCCCCTTGGCTTCCCCCGGGGGGAAGCTGTCAGCCATGACGGCTCTTCGGAACCGGCAGGGCTGACTGATGAGGGGTGGCGATGGTTAAAAAGTTTGAAAATTCCACGTTGAATGGTAAAAACCTAATCAAATACCATTCACATAGTTGCATTTGTGAACCAACCTGTCGCCGCCCCTCATCAGTCTTTTTTGCCAATCGGTTCCGAAGCGCCGCTTGTCAAAAAATCCAGCTTCCCCCCGGGGGAAGCCAAGAGGAGGTTGCGTGAGCTGATTCCATTCAATGTACCCATCCATTCCGGGAACGGTGGGTGGCTAAGAGTCCCTATTATTTACAAATTGTTTACTCATGCAATCGTCCTGGTTTGCACCATTTTTTTGCTTGACATCTCCGCAAAGAGATGTATACTGAATATACAACTCTATTTTCCAAACCGAGGGATAAACAATGGGCTGGACCATCAACAACCGTCAGCTGAAAAAAGGCAATGTTTTGGCTCCTATGGGGGTAGTGCGCTCTTTTTTGGCTGTAAGTGATGGTTAGACCACCGATTTTTACACAGCAATATTGTGCCGCTGCCTCCTTTGTCGTTTTCATCAATCGATAAAGGAGTATTTTTATGCTTAAAATTCAAAAACAAATTGGATATTTATACACTTCTTCCGTTTTGGAGAGCCTGACCCTCACCGGTGCCTGGGTGGCAATATTGTCCTCCCGGGGGTTCAGCTTGGTGGAAATCAGTATGGCGGAAACGGTGTTTCATCTGGTCAGCCTCCTGCTGGAACTGCCCTCCGGGATATTGGCGGATGTATTTGGTAGAAAGCGAATGCTGATTGTCAGTGCCATGCTGCGGATGACCGCCAATGTGGCGATGTTTCTTTCCGGCGGTCTGTCCACCGTCTGCATCTCCATGGGTCTGACTGCTGCCAGCTATAATTTCGCCTCCGGTACCGGGGATGCTTTGGCGTATGATTCACTGAAATGTGCGGGACAGGAGGGACGGTTCGACCGCTATGAATCAAATCAGCTGACCATCTATCGCCTGTGCGGCGGTCTATCCACCCTGTGTGCAGGGCTGGCGTTGACCCTGGGCTACAAAATTGCCTATGCATCCAGCCTGGTGACGGGGCTAATGCAGATTTTGGTGCTCTCTGGCTTGCAGGAGGTGCAGCTTCAGAAATTTCAAGAGGACAGCACCCTTGCCCAACGACTGCTGCTGTGCGCCAAGGAGAGCCTGGGCTTCCTCAAGACAGGGGCAAGGGCGTTGCTGCTGATGCTCGCCAATTCCCTGGTGGGGGCCATGGATACCCTGCTGCTGTTTTTCTTGCAGGCAAAGCTCCCGGAACGGGGCATCCCCCGGTGGGCGCTGGGGCTTGCGCTGTTGGTGATGGCGCTGGGCGGCGTTGTCGGCTCCCGGCTGATTCTGGTGGCTTCCCGCTGGCGCTTCCGGCGGTGCTTTGCAGCTGCCGCAGCGGCGGTGCTGCTGGGTATTTTGCTGGAACACGCCCCCGTGTACCCGCTCATGGTGCTGGGCGGCTTCCTGTCGGCGGCGGCGGACGATGCCTTGCAGGTACGCACCAACACCCTGCTGCAAGGGATGTTTCCCTCCCGGCAGCGGGCAACATTGACATCGGTGGATTCTTTCACCTTTTCTGTGGTCATGGTGGTGCTCACGCCCCTTGCCGGAATACTGTTTACCATCTGGTAAGCGGCACCGCTCAAGAAACCGGTTCGTGCCAGCCAACCGTAGGGGCGGATAGAATCCGCCCGCAGCACAAAGCGCCCCTTCGGGGTGCTTGTGCCGGGTCGACTGCTCGTCGACCCCTACTGGACTGTCCTGACTAATAATTTATGAACAGCCAACGGCGATGCGTCTCTTGGCT
>URPI01000172.1 GCA_900549705.1 uncultured Eubacteriales bacterium | reverse complement strand
ACCTTCTGACACAACTTCACCGTTAAAAAACATCAGACAGCGGCTTGGATATACACTCCCTCCACGGTGACGGTTTTGGAGCGGTCGTCCAGACTGATTCCCCCCAGGGTAATCACGCTGCTGTCCTCTGCCCGGCTGCCCAGGCTGGAATAGCGCCGCAGCTGGCTCTTGACCCGAGCCAGCACCTCCACCGGGGCGAAGGGCTTGGTGATATAGTCGTCTGCCCCCACGTTCAGCCCCAGCACTTTGTCCTCGGTTTCGCTTTTGGCGGTGAGCAGGATGATGGGCACGTTGGAAAATTCCCGTATTTTAGAAGTGGCGGTGATGCCGTCCATGCCGGGCATCATAATATCCAGCAGGATCAGGTGGACATCCTGCTCCTTCGCAATTTTCACGGCATCCACGCCGTTATAGGCGGCGAGCAGATTATAGCCCTCCGGGGCAAGATAAATTTTCAGGGCGTTGACAATATCGGGCTGGTCGTCGCAAATCAAGATGTTATACATGGTTCCCCCTCCTTTTGTAGTGATTATATCATTTCATTTGTTAAGAAGAAAGTGCGGGAATTATTAAGACTTTTTGAAGACGCTGCGGACATGGTACGAATACGCCAGTGCCCTAACCCGCCCGGAACAGAAGGACTTTCGCTGGTACCCGGTTGGATGGTACACGTCCGGCGCGAAGCGCCAAAGAGGCGTGTGCACCCCCAATTCCTCTGGAAATAGATTGCATTTTCTTTTCAATTGGACTATACTGGACTCAATTTCAGAAAGAGAGAAATTTTTCCATGGAGCATTTGCAAAATTTATTTTCCCGGTACGAACGCATTTTGATTTTTGACACCGAGACCACCGGGCTGAATTTCCAAAAAGATGAAATCATCCAGTTTTCTGCCGTCCTGCTGGAGCAGCAAAACGGTGAAATCGCCGTCACCCAGCAATACGACCGCTTGATTCAGCTGGCTCCCGGGCAGACGGTGCCCCCGGAAATTCAGCGGCTTACCGGCATCACCACCGAGATGGTGATGACCCAGGGCATCCCCCGGCAGCAGGCCGCCGCCGAAATCGGGGCGCTGATTGGGGGCAACACCCTACTGACAGCCTACAACGCCCACTTTGACCTGAGCTTTCTTTACTATCTGCTGGCGCGGCACGGTGACCCAGCCTGCCTGAAGGGCAAGGACAAGCTGGATTTGCTGACGGTATACCGCGACCGGCGGGACTATCCCCACCGGCTGTTCAACGCCATCGAGGCCTACGGCTTGCAGGATTCCGTCCAAAATTCCCACCGGGCGGACGAGGACACCCTGGCAACCGTCAGCGTGATGGATGCCATGGCCGCTGAACGGGACGACCTGGCGCAGTACATCAACCTCTTTGGCTACATTCCCAAGTATGGCCCTCCGGCGCGCCCCATCCGCTCCGTCACCTATAAGCCCCAGCCGTACCACGCCCCCGCGCCGCTGTACCGATAACACAGGAGGAAACGACGATGCTCAATCAAACAGCCTATTCCCTGGGAGCCAACCGCTCCTGCATTCGGGATTTATTTGAATATGGCCGCGCCCGGGCGGCAGTGGTAGGGGATGAGAATGTCTTTGACTATTCCCTGGGCAATCCGTCCATTCCCTCCCCGGCGGCGGTGGACGAGGCCGTACGCCAGATTTTACTGGACACGCCCACCCTGCAAGTCCACTGCTACACCAGTGCCGTGGGCGATTTTGCCACCCGTCAGGCCATTGCCGACGACCTGAACCGGCGCTATGATGCCGGATGCCGGGGGGAGAATTTCTTCCTGGGCTGCGGTGCCGCGCCGGAATTGGTGGCGGTATTCACGGCGCTGGCTGTGCCGGAGGGAGAACTATTGGCCATTGCCCCCTATTTCCCGGAATACAAGCCCTTTGCCCAGGCAGCGGGGCTAAATTTTCGGGTGGTTCCCCCGGATGTGCCGGAGTTTCAAATCAAGCTGGATGCCGTAGAGGCCATGCTCACGCCCCACACCCAGGCGGTGCTGATCAACACCCCCAACAACCCCTCCGGCGTGGTCTACACCGGTCAGACTCTGGAAGCCCTGGGGGCATTGCTGACCCAAAAGAGCCGGGAATACGGTCATCCTATTTACCTCATCTCCGATGAACCCTACCGGGAGCTTGCCTATGGGGTGGAAGTGCCCTTCGTGCCCCTGATTTACCCCAACACGGTGGTGTGCTATTCCTATTCCAAATCCCTGTCCCTGCCCGGAGAGCGCATCGGCTATATCTATGTGCCGGACAGTGCCGCCGACAGCCGCGCCCTGTATGATGCTGTGGCGGGAGCTGCCCGCAGCGCCGGGCACGTGTGCGCCCCCAGTCTGTGGCAAAAGGTGATTGCTCGCTGTGCCGGTCTGCGCCCGGATTTGCAGGCCTATGACCGCAACCGGAAGGCACTGTACGAGGGGCTCACCGCCATGGGCTATGAAATGGCAAAGCCGGACGGGGCATTCTATCTGTTCATCAAGGCTCCCGGCGGGGATGCAAACGCCTTTTCCGAAAAGGCAAAGGAGCGTGACCTGCTGCTGGTTCCCGGCGATGGGTTCGGCTGCCCGGGCTATTTCCGCATTTGCTACTGCGTCAGCTACGATATGATTCAGCGCAGTCTGCCGGTATTCCGGGCGCTGATAAACAAATCAGGGACTGACGCAGCGGAGGAACGGGATGACCTGTAAAACCTATGACACCGGCACACTGAAGCAATACAAATATGTGGTTACGCTGTCGGAGTACGGTGGGAAAATCCTGTTGAGCCGTCACAAAAACAGAACCACCTGGGAAACCCAGGGCGGCCACATTGAGGCTGGAGAAACGCCCCTGGAAGCAGCCAGGCGGGAGCTGTATGAGGAGTCGGGCGCAACGGATTTTGAAATTGCTCCGCTGTGCGACTATTGGGCAGGGGTGGAAGGAACCGACGATTGGGCAAACGGAATGGTGTTTGCAGCCAGAATAAAAGCATTGTCGCCGATTCCGGCCGGCAGCGAGATGGCAGAAGTGAAGCTGTTTCAGGAGCTGCCGCTCAATTTGACCTATCCCGCGATTACGCCGGTGCTTTTCGCCTACCGAGACAAACAATAGTCGGGCAGGAGGAGCGAAATAGCCCCCGCCCTCTCGCACCATCAGATTTCGCCCTTGCCGGGCACATCATAAAGATGATATTCGGACGTTTCACTTCCTCTTTGCCGGAACTGCAAGCGGACATTCCGATGGCAGTCAAAGGCAGAAATATGTATGATAAACGATTCATTATAAAAATCTTTTATAACCCGTTGGCGGAATTTAAGAAAATCCGGACGATTGTGAACTGCAATAAGGCACGGAACAGCAATCTGCATTCCTTACAAATAATACAGATGCAAGAAATAGCAGTATACTGAACCTAATTCAGTCGTATATTGAATGCCATTCAGTCGTATACTGAATAGGGTTCAATCGTATACTGAATGCAATGCATCCAATAGGTACTGATAATCAAAATATTACAAAGCAGATTCATACCTTCAATATATTACAACAAACCATTAAAGTATCATTGCAGTCATTCCGCAGCGGTAATGAATTAATTCCGCCAACGGGTTATTATAGTTTATATTCCAATTGACGTTTCTTTCCGCCAACAGATATTTCTATTTTCACCCCATTTTCGTCAAATGCCTTGTTCAGGAACTTAGCTTTGAATATAGGGAAGGAAGCTGTATTTTTCGACGGATAAAGAATAGTTATGTAACGTACAGCGTCCGAATCCTTTTTATCTATATCAAAAGATACAGTTGTACGGGGTACTCGTAAACGATAGGCAGTTGAACGCCAGCCTTCTTTTTCTTTCATTGAAATTTTCTTCTCGGCAAAGCATTGCAGTTTCACGTTGCTTGGGCCGTCATAAACTGTAGTCAGCATATTATTCTTTCTGTCTATATTTACAGTACCTTCACACAAATGGTAGTTCAGATTCACTACTCCTTGGGCGTTTCCCACGGCTTCATCTACAATTACAAAATAAGATTGGTCTACAAAGAAAACAGAACGTCTGTGTTTCAAACCATCATAATGCGGATTCTCAGTCACCAGAATCTGCTCATTGCCTTCGGGCTTCCATAGTTTGGTGACAGACTGGGTTGTTTGCAGGTTTTTCCCATCCAATGTCAACGTATTGTGAGAACTTGTCCGGCGAAACCAATTACGAAGTTTCATTACTTCATCATCACCGGCATAGACGTAGGAGCCACTATCCGGGAAGAGATTCCGGCCATTGAACCAAAACTCAAAAGTTCCATTGTCCGGCTGGCAGTGCCATTCCCCTTTGGGACCGGCCTTTACAACCATTACGGTAGCATCCTGTTTCCAGCCGTTTCTGAAAGTAAAGAAACCGGAAGTCAGCGCACCGTGAGAAAGGTTGGGCAAGGGAGTGCCTTCACGACCTTCTGTGGCATAATAACGAATCCACTCACAATCAGGA
>URPI01000171.1 GCA_900549705.1 uncultured Eubacteriales bacterium | reverse complement strand
CGGTTTCTGAGCCACATCGTCACCGGGCGGGTCAGGGAACGACCGTATCCGTACAAACTTCGTAGCGTCATTGTCCGGCGGCACTGCCGCCCGTAGCGTAACTAAAAAAATGAAACAACAAATTTACTTACTGGATATGTTTTCCGACTATACGCCGCCTGATGAAATTGCCGAGGCTCTTTCCCAGGCGGCCATTGTGGCAGCGGACATTCATGCGGAAAACCGTACCGTTCATGTGGCTGCCCATAGCGAGCACTATATTCCCCAAAAGCTGTTGGAAACCATGGAGCGGGACGTGGCGTTGCTGTACGGCCTTGCTGATATCAGCATCACCGTCACCCACCCGGCATCCGAGCTGCATAAAATCCAGCCCGAGGAGCTGATGATGCTCTTTGTCAACAGCAACTCCATCACCCGTGGATCTCTTGCCGGTGCTGCCTGGGAATGGGAGGGGGAAAAGCTGACCGTCAAGCTTCGTGCCAATGGCAAGGATGCCATTGAGGAGCTGATTCCCCAGGTGCAGCAGTCCCTGCGGGAGCGATTTGCCGCCCCTGTGACCATCACCGTGGAGGCAGGCAGCGCGCTGGAGGGCAAGGCTTTGTTCGATGCCATTGAGGCCATGCAGCAGCGGGAGATTGAACGTTACCCGCTGGTGCAGGCCAGACAGCAGGCATCTGCCCCCCGGGTGGAGGCGGCGGACAGTGCCACTTTCTATGGAAAGCCCTTCCGGGGCACCAGCGTGCCCATGAAGGATATGTCCATGGACATGGGCACCATTATTGTGGAGGGCAAGGTCTTTGCCATCGACCACAAGGAGCTGACCAAGCGCAATGCCTATGTGGTGAAGTTCGATATGACGGACAATACCAATTCCATCCGGGTCAGCCGCTTCCTGGAAGCCAAGGAGGCAAAGCCCATTATTGAAAATGTGCAGATTGGCTCCGTCCTGCGGGTCCAGGGAAAGCTGATTGAAGACCGATTTGAAAACGACATGGTGCTCAAGCCCTATGCCATGATGCCGGGCAGCCTCCCCAAGCGGAAGGATCTCGCCCCCGGGGAAAAGCGGGTGGAATTGCACTTGCATACCACCATGAGTAACATGGATGCCCTGACGGAGACGGCAGCTGCCGTGAAGCAGGCTGCTGCCTGGGGGCATAAGGCCATTGCCATCACCGACCACGGCGTTGCCCAGTCCTTCCCGGATGCCATGAAGGCCGCCTCCAAGGCAAAGGTGGCAGGCACCGATCAGAACATCAAAATTCTCTATGGCTGCGAGGGTTATTATGTCAACGATGTGGACGACCGGATTGTGGTGCATGGCAGCCAGAAGATGGACTTTGATGAGGAATATGTTGCGTTTGACCTGGAAACCACCGGCCTAAGCTCCAAAAATGACCATATTATCGAAATCGGTGCGGTGATTCTGAAGCGGGGACAGGAGGTAGACCGATTCCAGACCTTTGTGGACCCGGAAATGCCCCTCAGCCCCAAGATTGTGGAGCTGACCGGCATCACCCCCGATATGCTGACGGGAGCGCCCAAGCTCAAGGAGGTGCTGCCCAAATTCCTGGAGTTCGTGGGCAACCGGGTGCTGGTGGCGCACAATTCCGATTTTGACACCGGCTTTATCCGGGTGGCTTGCGAAAAGCTGGGCTATCCCTATGGCTTCACGGCGGTGGATACCCTGATTCTGGCGCAGAATATGCTGCCACACCTGAGCAAATTCAAGCTGGACATTGTGTCCAACGCCCTCAACCTGCCGGATTTCAACCACCACCGTGCAGGGGACGATGCCAAAACCTGCGGCCTCATCATGGATCGGCTCATGACGAAGATGGAGGAGGAGCTGGATGTCCATACCCTCCAAGCGGTGAATCCCTCCATGATTGCCCTGCGCTCCAAGGGGCGGGTGACCGACCGCCATGCCCGGCATATTATCGTGTTTGCAAAGAATCAGGTGGGGCTGCGAAACCTCTATCACCTGATTTCCGATTCCAACCTGAAATATTTCAAGCGAGTGCCCCGGATGCCCAAATCCTCTATTCTGGAGATGCGGGAGGGGCTGATTATCGGCTCCGCCTGTGAAGCGGGCGAACTGTTTCAGGCGCTGCTGGATGGCAAAAGCGAGGATGAGCTGAAGCGCATTGCCTCCTTCTATGATTACCTGGAAATTCAGCCGCTGGCAAATAACCGGTTTATGCTGGACAAGGGCATAGCAAAGGACATGGAGGATTTGCGGAATTTCAACCGCACCATTGTCCGCCTGGGCGAGGAACTGGGCAAACTGGTGGTTGCCACCGGCGACGTTCACTTTCTGAACCCGGAGGATGAGGTTTTCCGCCATATTCTGCTGGCAACCAAGGGCTTTGAGGACGCAGATAAGCCCAATCCCCTGTATTTCCGCTCCACCGATGAAATGCTGGAGGAATTTAAGTATCTTGGGGAGGAAAAGGCATATGAGATTGTAGTCACCAACCCCAACAAGATTGCGGATATGTGCGAGAGCCTGCGCCCTGTTCCCCATAATCTGTTTGCCCCCAAGATTGAAAATTCTGTGGAGGATTTGGAGCGGCTGGTTTACGGCAAGTTCCGAAGACTCTATGGCGACAATCCCCCGGAACTGATGACCAAGCGCGTGGAAACGGAGCTGCATGACATCATCAATTGTCATTACGATGTGATTTATATGTCGGCGCAGAAGCTGGTGCAGAACAGTCTGGAGCATGGCTACCTGGTTGGCTCCCGTGGCTCGGTTGGCTCCTCCATTGTGGCCTATATGTCCGGCATCACGGAGGTTAATTCCTTCCCGCCCCATTATCGCTGCCCCAATCCGGAATGTAAGTTTGCTACCTTCGATGTGCCCAAGGGCTATGGCTGCGGCGCGGATTTGCCGGATGCAGTCTGCCCCAAGTGCGGAACCAAATTTGAAAAGGACGGCTTTAATATCCCGTTTGAGACCTTTCTGGGCTTCGGCGGCGACAAGGTGCCGGATATTGACCTGAACTTTTCCGGCGAATACCAGGCAAAGGCCCACGCCTACTGCATCGAAATGTTCGGAAAATCCCATGTGTTCCGTGCCGGAACCATCGGTACCGTGGCGGAGAAAACCGCCTTCGGCTATGTGAAAAAATACCTGTCTGAGCGGGGCAAAAGCGCCAATCGGGCAGAGGAAGCCCGGCTTGCCGCCGGATGCGTGGGCGTGCGCCGTACCACCGGACAGCACCCCGGCGGTCTGGTGGTTATCCCCCAGGAAAATGAGATATGGGATTTCTGCCCGGTGCAGCACCCGGCGGATGACCCCAATGCCGACCAGATTACCACCCATTTTGAATATCACTCCATGGAAGAAAACCTGCTGAAGCTGGATATGCTGGGGCATGATGACCCCACCATGATTCGTATGATGGAGGATATGACCGGGGTGGATGCCAAAACCATTCCCCTGGACGACAAGCGCACCATGTCCATTTTTACTTCCTCCAAGGAGCTGGGCTATGAGAATGACAAAATTCTCGGACCCACCGGCGCTGTTGCCATTCCGGAGTTTAACACCAAGTTTACCCGTGGAATGCTGCTGGATACCATGCCTACCCGGTTTGATACCCTGCTGCGGCTGTCCGGCTTCTCCCATGGCACCGACGTGTGGCTGGGCAACGCCAAGGACCTCATTACCTCCAAAACCGCAACGGTTGACCAGGCCATCGGCTGCCGTGACGACATTATGATTTACCTCATCTCCTGCGGAATGCCGGAGAAGCGCTCCTTCAAGATTATGGAGGCGGTGCGAAAGGGCAGGGGACTGCCGGAGGGGGCAGAGCAGGAAATGATTGATGCCGGCGTTCCCGATTGGTACATCGGCTCCTGCAAGAAAATCAAATACCTGTTCCCCAAGGCGCACGCCGTGGCGTATGTTATGATGGCGTTCCGCATTGCCTGGTTCAAGGTTTACCACCCGCTGGCGTTCTATGCGGCCTATTTCTACCGCCGCAGCCAGAAGGGCGGCTTTGATGCGGTGCTGATGACCCAGGGCAAGGAGGCAATCATGGCGAATATGGATGCCATCACCTCCAACGAAAACGCCACGGACAAGGATGAGGATTTGCTCACCACCATGGAAGTGGTGTATGAGTATTACATCCGGGGATTTGAGTTCTTGCCCATTGACATCTACAAGAGCCACGCCACCAAATTCCTGATTCAGGACGGCAAACTCCTGCCTCCTTTTGTGTCCATTTCCGGTCTGGGCGAAAATGCAGCCTGGGATCTGATGAATGGGCGGGAGGGGAAGACCTTTATTTCCATTGAGGAAGTGGCGCTGGCCTGCCCCAAAGTGTCCAAGACCCATATCCAGATGCTCAAGGATGCAGGTGCTTTTGGCAGTTTGCCGGACACCAGCCAGATTAGCTTGTTTTAATGACGCTGTGGGGTGGATGGCACACGCACTCTGTAGGGGTCGACGAGTATGTCGACCCGCCCGCTTGGGTGACAGAGCGGTTCGTT
>URPI01000170.1 GCA_900549705.1 uncultured Eubacteriales bacterium | reverse complement strand
GAAAGATTCGCTGCGCTCTGCAACACCCCCGGGGGAAGCCAAGAACTCAGAAACCATTAGATATTACCATCCAACGAACCGCTCTGTTGCGTGGGTTTCGGGTCGCCAAAATGGCAACCCCTACAATGGCTGTGCAAATCCAAAGGAAAAGGAGTCGGCGTTTGCCGACCCCTTGCAAAGATGCGATTAGCCCTTCACCGCGCCAGCGACCACACCCTTGATGATGTGTTTCTGGCAGAACAGATACAGAATGATAATGGGCAGCACGGTGAGCATGATGCACGCCATCATGGGACCCATTTCCACCTTGCCGTAGCTTCCCTTGAAATACTGCACCAGGATGGGAATGGTGGAATACTTCTTCCGATCCAGCACCAGATAGGGCAGCAGATAGTCGTTCCACACCCACATGGTTTCCAGAATACCCACAGAAATCAGGGTGGGCTTCAGAATGGGAATGACAATGGCAAAAAAGGTTTTCAGCGGGGAGCAGCCGTCAATCATGGCAGCTTCTTCCACCTCCAGGGGAATGGACTTCATAAAGCCGGAGAACATGAACACCGCCAGACCGGCACCGAAGCCCAGATAAATGAACCAGATGTTCCAGGGGGTATTCAGCTTCAGCTTATCGGAGGTGCCAGCCAGCGTGAACATCAGCATCTGGAAGGGCACCACCATGGAGAACACAAACAGATAGTAGATGGCTTTGGTCCACTTGTTCTCCACCCGGGTGATGAACCAGGCACACATGGAGCAGAACAGCAAAATGGCAGCCACAGAGGTGACGGTAATCAGCAAGCTGGTCAGGAATGCGGAGACAAAGCCCTTGGAGCCAACGGCATCGATATAGTTATCCAGACCGGCGAAGGTATCGGCGGTGGGCACCTCGAACACGGTATTGGTGGAAATGGCAGATTCCTTTTTCAGCGAGTTCAGCAGAATCATCACAACGGGATAAATCCACGCCAGGCTGAACAGGGCAAACACCACAGTCAAAAAGGAATTGACGATATTTCTTTTCGTTTGCATTACTGCTGTACCTCCTTAGAGCGGGTTGCCCGCAGCTGAATCAGGGAAATGACAATGACCATCAGGCAGAACACAACGGCCTTGGCCTGACCGATGCCCTTCCAGGCAGCGCCGGAGCGGGCGTAGAAGTTCTGATAAATGTTCAGCGCCAGCATTTCCGTTGCGTGGTTGGGTGCGCCGCCGGTCAATGCCAGGTTCTGGTCAAAGAGCTTGAAGGAGTTGGTCAGGGTCAGGAAGGTGCAGATGGTGACAGAGGGCATCACGTTGGGAATCTTAATCTTGAACAGGATCTGGTTGGCGGTAGCGCCGTCAATCCGGGCTGCCTCGATGTAGTCCGTGGGGATGGATTGCAGACCGGCAATGTAAATAATCATCATATAACCAATCTGCTGCCAGCACATCAGCACAATCATGCCCCAGAAACCGGCGGTGATGTTCAGCGCCAGCAGCGGCTTTGCCAGCAGGCTCAGCAGGCAGTTAAAGAGAATATTCCAGATGTAGCCCAGGACGATGCCGCCAATTAGGTTGGGCATAAAGAAAATGGTGCGGAAGACGTTGGTGCCTTTGATGTTATTGGTCAGCGCCAGGGCAACGGCAAAGGCAAACACGTTAATCAGCACCGTGGAGAAAATGGTAAACACGGCGGTAAAGCCCAGAGAGGTGAAAAACTGGGGGTCCTGGAACACCTTGACATAGTTGGAAGCGCCAATCCAGACCGCTTTATTGATGGTGGTAAATTTGCAGAAGGACAGGTACAGCCCCTCACAGAAGGGGACGATAAAGCCGATAATAAAGGCTGCAAAGGTGGGCAGCACAAAAATAGGCCACCACTTTTTGGTTGCTTTTACCACAGAAGATTCCTCCTTTTCCAAGTTCGATTGATGTCAAAAGGCAAGCCCGCAAGCCGGTGCTGCTTCCCTTTTGGCATCAATCTATCTTACTTTCTAAAAACGGGGGTGGGCAGCAGCCCACCCCCAAGAATCTACGGGATATTACTCGTGCAGCGCATACTCGGTAGCCCAGCCATCCACGAAGGCGGAGACAACGGCATCCCAGTTAGCGTCGGTCTGGTCAGCAGCGTATGCAGTCAGAGCGGAACCGAGCACATTCTTCCACTCCTCGCTGGGCATGGTGGGGAAGTTCCAAGACACAGGGGTCTTGCCCTCGGCGGTGTAGGCCACGTCCTGCTTGACGAACAGGTTGGTGGACTCCACAGCGGTATCGAAGGGGATAACGAAGCCCATGTCGTTGGCCATGGCCTCAGCACCCTCGGTGACGCACCAGTTCATGAACGTCAGAGTGGCAGCGATGTCAGCCTCGGAAGCATCCTTGTTGACGCACCAGTAGTTCTCGGTGCCGGTGCACAGACCCTGCTTGGCCTCGTCGCCCACGCCGATGTAGATGGGCAGCATGACCAGCTCATCATCGGTGAAGGTGTCCTTCAGGTTGCCATATTCCCAAGAGCCGTTCTGATAGAACACAGCCTGGCTGTTCAGGAACTCGTTGCGGCTGTCGTCGCCGGTCTTGGCAGACAGCTCAGCGGGATCGCAGGTGGAGTTGTTGATGTACAGATCCCAAATGTTGCGGTAGTTGTCCAGATAGGTGCCCTTGATGGCCTTGGTGGTGCCAATGCCGTCTGCCTGGTACTCAAAGTAGATGGGCAGGTTTGCCAGGTGGGTCTTGAAGCGCCAGTCGGAGGAACCGTCCATACCGGCAGAGGTAAAGGCGGCGAAGCCCAGCTCGTCCTTGCGGGCGGTGATGTCTTCGGCAACAGCCTTCAGAGCCTCGAAGGAGTTGATTTCTTCAACAGTGTGACCAGCCTTCTCCAGCAGGGTCTTGTTGGCGATGAGGCCATAGGACTCAACGACGTATGCAATGCCCACAACGGCATCGCCATCCTTCAGCGCAAAGCCGTCGGAGGTCAGGTGGGAGTACAGCTCGGAGTCGGACAGATCATAGCAGTAGTCAACCCAGTTTGCCAGACCCACAGGCCCGTTGACCTGGAACATGGTGGGAGCTTCGCTCTTGCCCATTTCGGCCATCAGGGTTTCCTCGTAGGTGCCGGAAGCGGCGGTCAGAACGGTAACGGGAACACCGGTCTTCTCGGTGTAAGCCTTTGCCAGCTTCTGCCAGGCCTCATCCTGCTCGGGCTTGAAGTTCAGGTAGTAGACAGAACCCTCGGCATCTGCCTTTGCGGTTGTACCGGCGCAAACAGCCAGGCTGAGAACCATGGCTGCGACCAGCAGCAGAGAAAGCAACTTTTTCATTTTTGTTCCTCCTAAATTGATTTTGTCGGCGTATCCCGACTGATTTTTGGAGCAGTCTCATTTGCTCACCCTGATATTTTACACAATCGTTCCAAAAAAATCAATAGGAAATTTGTGAAAACACATCATTATTTCCAATTCCCCCGCCATCCAACAATTCCTTAGCGTTTGGGCTGATATTTCATATTGGAAACCGTATAAACCGTGACAAATGCCTTTGGATCCAGTTCACCAAGAAACGCCATCAGCTTCTGATACTCACTGTTATCCACAATGGTGATGATTTCATCGTGCCTGTCATGGCGGTAAGCACCAATTGCCTCATAGATGGTGGCACCGCTGTGTAAATCCTCGATGATGAACTTCCGCAGCTCCTCTTCCTTTTCCGTGATGATGCACACCCGGCGTTTCAGATTCTGGCTGAAAATAAAGCGATCAAGGACAATTCCGTTGAAGTAGGTGCCCAGCACGCTGAGCACCACCGTCTTTTTGTCATACACAAGGGCAGAGGACAGCGCCACACACATTCCTGCCAGAGACATAGCCTTGCCCAAATCGATACGCATATATTTATTCATGATTTTTGCAACAATATCCAATCCGCCGGAGGAGGCATTCCGGTTAAACAGGATGCTCAGCCCGATGCTCACCACCAGAATATAGCACAGGGCATCCAGCTCCTGGCTGTCAGTGAGGGACTGGAAGTTAGGAAACAGCAGTTCCAGCAGTCCCAGCAGGGCGGGCAGCATGATGCTGGTGTAAACGGTTTTCACTCCAAACTCTCTGCCGCAGGTCAGAAAGCCAATCAGCAGCAGCGCCACATTCAGCACCATGGTGATGACAGACAGCGGAACCGGAATCACATTCTGGAGCACAATGCCCAAACCCGAAATGCTGCTGATGGAGGTATGGCTGGGCACCAGGAAGAAAAATACCGCCGCCGCAATGATTGCCGTTGCAGCGGTCAGGATAGCCCCCTCCCGGATCACCCCCAATGCACTTGCCTTTTTTTTCATATTGTCCATGTTTTCTTTTCCCCTCTCCTCTGCTTTTTTTGCGGGAAATATAGGCAGAATCATAGCACAGATGGGCTAGAACGTCAACAAGGTACGCGGAACGAATTTCAAATTGCGTCATTATCAAGTACGTACGGCGCGAAGCGCCCTCGGCTCCACCTCTGGGGGAGCTGTCAGCCCGAACGGGCTGACTGAG
>URPI01000169.1 GCA_900549705.1 uncultured Eubacteriales bacterium | reverse complement strand
CGCACGGTGGTGTGAGAGGTCGGGGCGACAAGCTGTCAGCCCCTCCTACTCGATTATAGAAGATTATCTCCACTGGAATGTTAGAATGCCGTACAGGTAGATAAATCCGATGCTGATGGGCACCACATACCGGAAAATCGGCTTCATCCAGCCCTTGACTTTCAGTCCTATGCCGGTGTTGGCCTCCTGCACAAAGGCATCCCAGCCCCAGCCAAAACCGTTGCAGCAAAAAAGACTCAGCACCAAAGAACCCAGAGGAAGAATGTTGGTGGACACCAGAAAATCCCAGAAGTCCAGCCAGGTTGTCCCCGTTGCAAAGGGCTGGAAGTGCAGCACACTATAGCCCAGGGCGGTGGTCAGTGCCAGCAGGAACAGTGTCGAGCCGCAAACCAGGCTGCCCTTTTTCCTCGACCAGCCGGTTTTTTCCCGGATCATTGCCAGGATGTTTTCGCACACTCCCAGTACCGTGGACATGGCAGCAAAAATCATGAACAGGAAGAAAAGTGTGCCCCAAATCTGCCCGCCGGGCATATGGGAAAAGACTGCCGCCATCGTGTCAAACAGCAGGCTTGGCCCCGCCGTCACTTCCAGCCCATAGGTCATGCAGGCGGGGAAGATGATAATACCGGCTAAAACGGCAACCAGCGTGTCCAGCACGATGACGTGGATGGCCTCACCCATGAGGGAACGCTCCTTACCAATGTAGCTGCCGAAGATGGCCATGCCGCCCATACCGGTGGACAGGGTGAAAAAGGCCTGGTTCATAGCACCCACAAAAACAGAGCCGTTGATTTTGGAAAAGTCCGGCTTTAAGTAAAAAACCATGCCGTCCTTCGCACCGGGCAATGTCAGACTGCGAATAGCCAGCACTGCCATCAGCACCAGCAGCGCTGACATGATGTACTTTGTTACCCGTTCCAATCCGCCCTGCAAATGGAAGCACAGAACACCAAAGGCAAAAGCAAGGGTAATGAGCAGAAAAATCACATTCACGGCGGGATTTGTAATCATCCCCTCGAAGCTTAAAAGGCTGCTCTGCCCAGCAAGAAATTTCACAAAATAGTAAATAAGCCAGCCGCAAACAACGGAATAAAAGGCAATCAGCGCCACGTTTCCAACCAGGCATATCCATCCAAAAATGCCCCATTTCTGCCCCCTGTGTTCCAGCTTCTGGTACATATGCAGGGGGCTGCACTGGGCGGCTCGCCCAATGGTGAATTCCATCACCAGCGCCGGAATGCCCAGAATCACCAGACAGATAAGATAAATCAGCATAAAGCTGCCGCCGCCGTTCTGTCCGCACATCCAGGGAAATTTCCACACGTTGCCGCACCCAATGGCACATCCCGCAGACAGCATGATAAAGCCCAGGCGGCTGCCCAGGGTCTCCCGCTTCATGTTATCGTCCTCCATTCATTTTATCGTTCATAAGAATATCATTTTTAAATTAGCTTGTAAAGCCCCTTTGCAATTTGCCCCGTGGCAAAACCTTATGGTTTATTTAAGTTTCCGTTGGGAAGATTGACATTTTGTTGAACTATGATAGATTATATTTTGAAAAGGAGGTATTCTTATGAAAATAAGATGGAAAAACAATAACCGTTTCCAGTGGAGCAAAGCGCTGCTTTGCACCGGCCTGATGGTGCTGTCTGCCTTCCTTGTTCCGGCGGAGGCGGAGGATGTGCAGTTTGGCAGTTTTTATTTTTCCCTGCCGGAGGAATGCTCCTATCAGCAGGGGGACTGCGGCCTGATTCTAAAGAACGGGGAGCAGGTGGGCGCGCTGAAAGCCTATCCGCTGCCGGAGGATATTAACGATGGAATCCAGTGGCAGCGGGAGCTGGATATTCCAGAATGGCAGGATGACACATTAGGCTACTTTGGCGACAATTTCTCCCTGGAATTTTTCAGTGATGTGCCGCCGGAGCAGGAGCGGACGGTGATGACCCTGCACACCTTCTTCTGGGACGACCAGACGCTGTATGACCTGTGCCTGGACGAGCTGAAGCTGGACGACAGCGAACGGGAGATGATTCTCTTTACTGCCGCCCTGGGAGGGGCGAAAGCCAATCTCCCGTATCAATTTAATCTGCCGGAGGGCTACGCGGTTTCCTATGAAGACGGGAACGCCCTCATCACTGACGGAACCCAGATTGTGGGCGGTGTGGCGGCCTATCCCATCCCCGATGGCGTTTATGACCCCTATGACAAGTGGTTCAATTGGCTGGCGGATGTGGGTATCCCGGATTATTCGGATGGAAATATGATCCTGGACGGCGCTATATCGGATTTTTGGGGCGGCTGGTGGGCAACGTTCCAAAGCGCAGAGGAAGAAGGTACGGTGCGCCGCAACCACCATTTCACCATCAGGGAGGACACCGTCTATGATGTGTGGATGGAGGTTGACATTCTGGGTGAGGACAACGCCCGGATGCTCTCCAATTCCATCCACTACATTGACAGGGAAGTGCGGCTTAAAACGGTCACGGCCTACCCGGAAGGCGTGGAAACCACCTGCGAATTGGAGGAGGTTGTCCGCCCCGGCTACACGGTCTGGCTGCCGTCCCAGGATTGGCCCTTCGGTGACCGGGAAATCATCCGGGGCGTTCCCACGGACACGCTGGAATACGGCGAGAATGACAAAATCCAGCTGCGCATTGCCACCTTGGCGGGCAAAGACCTGGCTTCTGCCCAGCGCTGGGTGCGGGAAAACTGGCCGCAGTATGACCTGGTGGAAGACAAGCGGGGCGGTCTGGACGGCACGGATGAACGGCAAAATATGCTGGCTGTTGCCCTTTACCCTGCGGAAAACGTCACTTATGTGGTGATTCAGATGTACCCTCTGGAGGCTTCCGAGGGCGGCGGCCTTTGGGTGCGTGTCTTTGCGGATACATTCCGGCTCAACGAGGATTACACCATGAGCGTGGAAGAAATGGATTATCTGCGCTGCATGGAAGTGATGGAGCGGGCGAAGTTTGAGGAAGATCAATCCGTCTGCATTGACAATTCCGTATGGATGGCGGGTGATGCACAGCAGGATGGTACATATACCCTTAATTCCTATTATTGGGACGGCGAGAACTGCCTTGTGGAAATAACAGATTTCCGCAATTCCCGTCAGGAGGCGGTGATGGATGCCCATGGGGAGCGCTTCTGCTATACGGGGCAGCTGGAAGAAGATACGCCGCGTTGGAAGCCCTGCCAGGAGGAGCACGAGATAACGGAGCCAATCATGTCCACCGTTACCTTTAACAAGCACTATTTTCGTTATACGGGAAATGGCAACGATGCACAGGGAAGGGGACATCGGGTGTCCTATGAGTGGCTGAACTATGGCGATGAGGGAAATGCCACGGTTTATGCCACGGTGGATTTCATTTTTGACGACGAGGGCAATTTCCTCATGGTTCAGTGGAAGAACGCAGCCGGTGCGGAAGGCGAATTTAATGTGGTCGAAAGCCTGGCTTCTACCCAGCCGGATGTTGCCCACGCCAAAATTGAGGAAGAATACCAGAGTGCTACGTCAGAGGACCAATAAGACATCAGGGGCGGCGAATGTGCCGCCCCGTTTTCGTTACGCCGTGCATTTCTTCCTGCGGGTTACCGAAAAAACAAGGTGTCTCATCCATGCCATGTCCTCTTGTTTCAGAACACCAAAAAGAAACAGCAGCGCAGGGAGCAGGGGAATATACAAAAGCGGCAGCTGCACCAGTCGGGAAATCCACACCGCCAGCAAACAGGCACTGGCTGCCAAAGCGGGGACGGCAAAGGAAATGCGGAAGCCGGTGATGATGCTCAGCCTGCGCAGACTGAGCAGGAAGTTTATGAGGTGCGTCACCAAAAAGCTTACAAAATACCCCTTCATTCCGTAAACCGGCAGCAGCAGAAACAGGAATACTACATCCAGAAATGACGTGAGGATGTTGTATCGCACGCAGATTTTCTGCTGTCCCAGTCCCTTGGTCATGGCATCGGTAATGGCATCGCAGTATAAAAAGGGAATCATCACCGCATAAAATTGAAGACTGTCGCCTGCCTGAGCATTGCAATACAGGCGAACGCACAGGGGCTGGGCAAAGAGAAAGACCAGCCCGCCGAAGAATATTCCATACACCATGGCTGACCATAGCCCCCGCTGCACCAGATAGCCAATCCGCTCTTTTTTTCCGGCGGCATTGCACCGCGCCAGTTCTGGAATCAGCAGCTCCGCCAGGGCATACAAAATGCAGGCAGGGAACATCATCACGGGAAACACCATCCCGCTGACTCGTCCAAAGGCGCTCATGGGGTCTGCCTCCCCATGGAACAGGGAGAGACGCTTGGGAACCAGCAGATTCTCGGTGGTGCTGATGCTGGAGCGGCTGCTGCGCACCGGCAAGGGGAACAAGACCTATGCTGAACGAAACAACGCCATGCAGCCGATAAGCGTGAGCGGGGCAATGGCCAGTGCGCCGACGGCAGAAACGAGCACGGAAAAGCGGGAGTACACCGACGCGGCTTTTTTGAGAAAATG
>URPI01000168.1 GCA_900549705.1 uncultured Eubacteriales bacterium | reverse complement strand
TGCCCAGCGGGAGGATTTGATTGGCTCCGGTCCCAAATGTCTGATTCGTGCCGTGCCGCCCAGAGCGGGCAGCTACAGTGCACCCCCGAAGAAAGCGCCGCCCAAGGCTCCCGCCAGAGCAGGTGCAACGCCCAACGGGAAACCCAGTGCAAAGCCCACCGCAAAACCAGTCGGAAAGATGCCGGTGAAGGCCGCCGGAAAACCGGCTGGCAGACCCGCCCCCAAGCATACCGGCGCATCCCCCAAGGGAAGACCCGGCAATTCCAAAAAGCGCTGAAAAAAGTCGAACCGTTTTGTGGCGGTTCGACTTTTTTATGCGGTTGGGTATCTTTTGCGGCTCCTGGTTGGAGGAATACCGTGGGTATTTCGTCCTTGCTTCCGCAATCTCCCCCGCCGCTGCCCGGTGCGAAATGCCAGCGGGCGTGGGTTGGGCTACTCCATCCGCAAGCAGCTGCCGGAACCCGACTTTAGCACCTCCAAATGGGTGGGGATATTGCTTTCCAGCAGCTGCACATGGCTGATGATGCCAATCATGCCGCTGGAACGGCGGACGCTTTCCAGCACCTCCATGGCATCATGGATGGAGCTGTCATCCAGCGTACCAAAGCCCTCATCAATGAACAGCGCCTCAATCTGCACGCCGCCCTTCTGCGCCACCGTGGACATTCCGATGGACAGCGCCAACGACACCAGGAATTTTTCACCGCCGGAGAGCATACTCACGCTTCTGCCCTCGGTGTCCGGGCGGCGATTGTCATATACTTTCAGCTCCAAGCCCCGCTTGTTGCCCTTGCCCTTGTCATCCGAGCGATACAGATGGTAGCGGCCGCCGTGTACCTTCCCCAGCATTCGGTTGGCTTCCCCAATCACTTGCTGGAACAGGATTGCCAGCACATAGCGCTGCAAGCCAATGCCGCTGTCACCCCGGAGCTTTTTGGCAAACTCCAAATCATCGGTATACTGCTGGCAATGGCGGTCAAAATGCGCCTGCTTCCCGGCAAGGGCGGTCTGCTTTTGGGTCAGGCGGCCGATGTCTTTATTCAGCTGCGTCTCCGTCTTGGTGAAGCCGTCCCTCTGCTCCTGAATCTCCCGCTGACGGGCGGCAAATCGGCTGCTGTCCGGCGGTGTCAGACCGTGGAGCGCCTGTTGGGTCTGCTCCAGCGCCTCCCGGTTGTGCTTCACATCCCCGTCATAGCTGCTGATTTTCTCTGCCAGGGCGCTGCGCTGCTTGTCGGTACGCAGGTCGGCCTTCACGCTCTGTATCTCACGGTAGCCGTTTTCCGTCAGGGCATCATCCAGGGCTTTCTTTCCTGCTTCCCATACCCTTTGGGCAGACTGGGTTTCCCCCTGGGCGGTTTTTACGCTGTTTTGCAGCGCACTCAGCTCTTGGTCAGTCTGTTGGGCAGCTGCCCGCAATTCTTCCGTCTGCTGTTCATATTGTGCAATGGCACCTTCCAGCGCCCCGATTTTCTGATCCAGCTGCGCCAGGGTTGGGATGCCGTCAATCAGGCTGTCCTGTGCGGTTTTCAGTGCCGCTTCTGCCCTGTTGAAGATGTCCTGCGCCGCTGCCAGTGTTTTGGCCTGCTGCTCTCGCCAGTCAGCAGCATTCTCCCTTGCCTTGTCCAGCCGCTGCCAGCTGTCCTTTGCCCGCTTGGCAGCCTTCTCTGCCGCCTCCACATCCTGTTTGGTCACGCTGTCCGTTGCCCGCCGGGCAGGGTTGGGATGGCTCAGGCTGCCGCACACCGGGCAGGGCGCATTTTCTTCCAGCTGCGCCGCAATCTCCCCATAGATACCGGAATAATAGCGGGTACGAACATCCCGCTCCCGGGCATCCAACTTCTGATAATCCTCATAGGCATTCTTGGCATCCTGGACGGCTTTCTCCAATGCCCCTTCTGCTCTCTGAACCGCTTTTCGCTGTACAGACAGGTCATTCCATGCCTTGGTGTAAGCCTGCTGTAAGCCGGACAGCTCCTGATAGGCCGTCCGCTTGGAAGCATACTCGCCGGATTGCTTCTGCCACTGTGCCACCGGGGATTGACCGGTGTGCCGGGCAAGAGCTTCCGCCGCTGTCTGCGCAGCGGATTCCGCCGCCGGAAGCGCTGCCGTCTCCCGTTTTTCCGCTTCCAGTCGCGTGCGATATTCGTTCTCCGTCCGCTCGAAGTCTGCGATGATTTGCCGCAGTCCCTCTGCCCGGTTGGCTCGTTCCAGCAGCGCCCGGTCACGGTCGATTTCCTCCTTCTGATTCAGGAGGGCATCCCGGGTCTTTAACAGCTGCCCCAGGGGCTTGAATTTTTCCGCCAGGGCAATGTCTGCGCTTAGCTGTGCCTGTTTTTGCTCTGCGTCATAGGCAATTTTCTCCGCCTCGTTCTGCTCCCGCCGGGCGGACAATTCCCCGATGCGTTCTTCCAGTTCCGCAAGCGTGGACACGCTTTCATCGGCAAGTGACCGGAGAATCTCGGTTCGTTCATCATCCAACTCCGCTTTTCGCTTTGCCGCCCCTTCATAGAAGCGCTGGGCGTAGCTGTCCCACCGCTGGGCATCGAAGATTTTTTCCAGAATCTCCTCTTTTTCTGTGGAGGAGGCGGTGAGGAACCGCTCAAACTGCCCCTGGGGCAGCAGCACCACCTGCCGGAACTGCTCCTTGGTCAGCCCAATCAGCGCCTCTGCTTTTCGGGTCAGGTCATCCTTTTTGGGATTTTCAAAAAAGGGATGCAGCACCCCGCTTTCGTCCAGCTCTCCGGCAGAATACTCCGGGGAGAGATTTTTCCGCTTGGGCACCAGGCGGCGGGTAAACACATAGGTTTTCTCCCGGACGGAGAAGGTAAAGGACACCTCAGTGGGCATCCTGTCATCCGCCTGGTTGCAGCGCCACTCCTCCAAATCGTTCCGCCCGAATTTATTTTTGCTGTCATCGCCGCTGCTGCCGCCGTAGAGGGCGAAGGTCATGGCATCAAAAATGGTGGTTTTGCCGCTGCCGGTGGGGCCTTTGATCAGGAACATCCCGCTGCGTGCCAGCTTCTCAAAATCCACAATCTGCTCCTGTACATAGGGGCCAAAGGCCTGCATTTTCAATCGCAATGGTTTCATTCTGCATCTGCCTCCTCAACAGCCCGGGCAAACAGCTGCAAAAAATGGTCGGTGGCCTCCTGCCCCATCTCCTCCCGGCAAAAGGACTTGAATACCTCCGCCGGGTCGGATTCCATTTGCTCCAGCTGCTCCATGGTCAGGGTGATGGTGGTGTCCTCCCCGTCATAGGTTTTGCCCGCCACCACCAGGGCGTTGGGATAAACCTGCCGCAGCCGGGAGAGCATATCCAGCCCCACCGCCGTGTCCGTCACATTCAGCCGCACATAGCCCTCCCGGATTTCCTCCGGGTACTCCCCTGCCAGCAGCGCTTCATAGCAATCGGTCAGGGTCGTCCACCGGTGCAGCAGCGGCAGCGGAACCACCTGCTGGGTCATGGCGGCGGTGTCAATCAGCGTCACGCTTTTTTCCTGGCGCTCCTCCTTGCCAAAGGAATACGCCATGGGGCTGCCGCTGTAGCGAATGAAGGGATTCACCTGCTGGGGCTTGTGGATATGCCCCAACGCCACATAGTCAAAGCCCTCAAACACGCTGGCAGGCACTTGGGTGGCAAAGCCAATCTCCGCCGCCCGGTCACTGGTGGAGGTTTCTGCGTTGGTAATAAAGGCATGGGACAGCAGCAGATGATGCTTGCCGGGGATGAATTTTTCCCGCATATGGTTGACCGCCACCCAGTAGGCTTCCGTCAGATCGGTGATGCCGTCCCGTTCCTCGGGGTACAGGCTTTTGATTTTCTCCTCGGTCATCCAGGGCAGAAAGAACACCTGGCTGTCCGCAAACTCCACCACCCGCGGCTCCCGCTGGGCAGCACCCTGGAGATACAGTCCCGCCTTGTCCAGCAGTCCGGCACAGCTTGCCAGCCGCTCGGCGCTGTCGTGATTGCCGGCAATGGCCAGTACCTTCACCCCCAGCTCCCCGCAGAGCCTGTTCATGGCGTAATCATACAGCCCGATGGCAGATGCCGCCGGCACGGAGCGGTCGTATACGTCTCCCGCCAGCAGCACCGCATCCACGTTCTTTTCCCGGACAATGCCGCAAATGGCATCGATGAAATATTTTTGGTCATCCCATAAATCCCGCTCTCCGCCGGTGGCACCCAGGTGCCAGTCGGAAGTATGCAGAAAAATCATATTTTTTCGTCCTTTCCGCCGTATTTTTTCATTATTGTAACGGATGCCGAGGAGGAAGTCAATGTTCTCCGCAAAGCAGTTCCCCTTCCCGTCAAAAATCAAAAAAGTGCTTGACAAATTGGAGTTCTGTGGTATAATGCATCTTGTTCCGACACGGAGGCTTAGCTCAGCTGGTTAGAGCGCATGCTTCACACGCATGAGGTCGAGGGTTCGAGTCCCCCAGTCTCCACCACTTCCTTCATATGGACGATTAGCTCAGCTGGCTAGAGCATCCGCTTGACGTGCGGAAGGTCAT
>URPI01000167.1 GCA_900549705.1 uncultured Eubacteriales bacterium | reverse complement strand
AATCCGCGCTCTCGTCCACAAACACCCGGAAGGGGTAGCTGGTGGAAGTGGGGTTGGACATGGAGCTGTAGCTGCCGTTGGAGGAGGGAATGTCGCCCACGGACACCACCGAGCAGGTATAGCTGCCGCCGGACTCCCAGTCGCTGACGGTTACCTCCTGGCCGGGCTTCACCGTATCCCGATCCAGCTCTCCGATGGTGGCATCAATGTAATAGCCGCCGCCGCTGGACAACTTCATGATGGGCTGAGAATTCAGCTTGGCCTCCTCCTCGGTCAGCAGACTGAGGACCTTGCCGTCCTGCTCGGCGTAGATATTGCCGTCGCTAAGCTCCCGCTGCATGATTTTCAAATCCGCCTGGGAGAGCTTCAGCTGGATTTCCAAATCCTTGATTTTCTGCTCCTGCTCTTTTTTCATCTTCTGGATTTCGGAGTAGGTGTAGCCGCTGCCGATATAGTCGATGTCGGGTTCCGTGGGCTCTGTGGGCTGTTCCGGCAATGGCGGGAAGCTGTAGTCTTCCATCTGGGAGGCATCAAAGAACGAGAAGCTGCCGTCCTCATTGACGTGCATTCCCAGCCACACCACCTTGTCTCCCCGCAGCTGATTGTCCCGGGTGACCTTGAGCACCGCATAGTAGGGCTGGCATTTTTTCTCCGGCTGGGCAGGAGCAGTTGGCTCCTCCGGGGCGGCGGTGGGCGCTTCCTCTGTGGGAAGGAAATCCGCAAAGGCAATCACCTGCTCCAAACCGGTCAGCGCCGGGGCTTCGGTATTTTCCTCAGCTGCGGGCGCTTCCGTTGCGGGCGCTTCTGTTGCGGGCGCTTCTGTTGCGGGCGCTTCCGTCGGGGCAGGCTCTGTAACCGGCGCTTCCGTGGCCACCGTCCCGGCGGTGGTTTCCTCCGCCGTGGTCGGTTCGGTTGCGGGCGCTTCGGTGGGTGCCTCAGTGGGTGCCTCAGTGGGGGCTTCCGTGACAGGCTCGGTTGCGGGTGCTTCCGTGGCCGTCTGGGTCAACACCACATCTACCCGGAAGCTTTCCTGCTGCGCAGGAACCGTAAACCGCTGCTGACTTGTTTCATAGCCCTCTGCGGATGCCAGGTAGATGTATTCACCGGGCAGAAGATGATAGACAATGCCAGCCTCCTCCGGCCGGATGGCAGAATTGACATCCTTATCCGCCGGGTACACCGTCAGGGTCAGGTTCACCGGCGTGCAGTGGAACATCACCTGCACCGGGTTCTGCACCGGTGCCGCAGTCGGCTCTGTGGATGCCTGGGTTGGCATTTCGGTGGGCGCTTCGGTAGGTGCTTCCGTGGGCGCTTCCGTGACAGGCTCGGTTGCGGGTTCCGTTGCGGGTACGCTGGGTGCCGCAGACGGGTCTGTGGGCTCCGTGCCCGGCTCGGTAGAGGGCTCCGTGACAGGCTCGGTAGAAGGTTCCGTAGCCTCGGTTGGCTCACTTGGCTCTGTTGGCTCGGTGGAGGGTTCGGTAGGCTGCTCCTCGGGAATCAGCGTGCCGATGGTCTCCTGTAAGAATTCCTTGGTAATCACCTTTCCCTCCGTAAGCCAGCAGACAAAGGCCGACTCCTTGGAGGTGCCGTCATGACCGTCTGTTTTGTAGGCTTCATAGTCCCCCTGGGCAAACACCTTATAGGCCGGTGCGGTTGGCTGGGGCGGCTCCGTCTCCGGCTCTGTGGGGGGCGTTCCCATGGGAACCATCCAGCTGATGCGCTGCAATTCCTTCTGGGCTTCCTCCAAATCCATCTGGTTTTTCTGGATTTCCAGCTCCTTCCGCTCCACCTCCAGCTGAGACAGGGTGGTATCGAAGCGCATGAGCAAATCGCCCTTTTTCACCTGCTGGTCTTTTTTCACCAGGATTTCCGAAACCGTCTGGGTGTCGGACAGGTAGACGGTTTGAATCCGGTCGGTGGTGACGGAGCCGTAGCTCTCCCGGCTGTCCCCCCAATACTCGGTCATGCCCACATAGCTAAAGGGGTACACCTTGATGGGGGTCACATGGCTGTCCGCGTAATATCTCCATCCGAAGAAGCCGCTGGTGCCCACCGCCGCAGCCGCGGCAATGGCAATCAGTGATTTTTTAAGCTTGTGCATGGTCTGCTTCCTCCTCGCTTTCCCGCAGCTGACCGTCCCGGATGTGGTAAATCTTGTCAGCGCACTGGGCAATGGCCAGCTCGTGGGTAATCATAATAATGGTCATGCCCTCCTTGCTCAGATTGCGGAAAATCTCCATAATCTGCTCACCGGCCTTGGAGTCCAGAGCGCCGGTGGGTTCGTCCGCCAGCAGCAGGGTGGGCTTTGTCACCATGGCGCGGGCAATGGCCACCCGCTGGCACTGGCCGCCGGAAAGCTGATTGGGGCGGAAATGAATCCGCTCCCCCAGTCCCACAGCGTTCAGCGCCTCCACCGCTCTGGCGCGGCGCTCCTTCAGGGACACCCCGGCGTACAGCAGGGGCAGCGCTACGTTGTCCACCGCGTCCAGCTTGGGCATGAGGTAAAAGCTCTGGAACACGAAACCGATATACTTATTGCGGATGTCCGCCAAAGCGTTGTCGCTGGTGGGCAGGCTCTTTCCGTTCAGCTCATAGCTGCCGGAGGTGGGAACGTCCAGGCAGCCGATGATATTCATCAGGGTGGACTTGCCGGAGCCGGAGGGACCCATGATGGCCAGATAGTCCCCCTGCTCCACGGTTAAATTGATGTTTTTCAGAACGCGCACGGTCTGCTTGCCCTGCAAGTAGTCCTTGCAAATATCCGTCAGCTTCAGGATGGTCATTTTGCCCCTCCCTGCTCGGTTTTGGTGGTGGGCGCGCCCTCAATGCACACGCTGTCATCGGGAACAGCCACATAGTCCTGCTCGCTCAGGCCGGAGAGAATCTCATACACATCCGCCGCCTCATCGTATCTGCCCAGCTCCACCGGCCGCTTTTCCAGCTTGCCCTGGCCGTTATCCGCCCACACAAAGGCATTGCCCTCCTCGTCAAAGCAAACAAAGGCGCTGCCCAGGGTCAGACCCTCCAGCGGCTCCTGGCTTTCCTGCATCACGCTGAGGTAGACGTGCTGCCCCAGCAGCATTCCATCGCTGCTGTCCAGCTCCACATAGAACGGATACCGGGAGGAACTGGACATATCGTCGGAACTAGAGCTGGAATACCGGTTGCTGCTGCCCTGGGTGGGGTTTTCGTAGTCCACCAGGGTGACCGTGCCCGTCCAGACGGCAGTTGGATCCACCCGGGATTCAATGCGAATGCGGTTGCCCTCCATAACGGTGCCCCGCTGCATCTCATTGAGGGTGCCCTTCACCCGGTAGGTGCCGGTCTGCTGGATGGTGATGTATGCCTTGGGCTGGCCGTCATTGGAATCCCCGCCCAGCGTGGTAATGCGGCCATCCACCGGGGATTTCACCACGGCGTTTGTCAGCAGGTGCTCGGTCTTTTTCAGGTCGGACTGCTTTGTTTTCAGCTTCAGCTCCGCTTCCTTCAGGTCAATCTGGTTGGTTTGAATTTGCAGATTGAATTTCAGCTTGTCGGAAGCCGCCCAGGCTCTGTCCCGGTCCTTTTCCAGCTGCTCAATCTGGGCACCGTAATTCTCAATGGAGGATTGCAGCTGCGCCACCTCCAGCTGCTGCTTTTCCAGATTCAGTTGCAGCTGCTCGGTGTCGTAGGTAAACAGGGGCTGGTCTTTTTTTACATCGTCGCCCAGCTTCACATAGACCTCCTCCACCACCTTGTCGTCATCCTTTTTGATTTCCGACACGCTTTCAGACACCACGATGCCGCTGAAGCGGTCGGTGGTGGCAATGCCCCCCATCTGGGAGAGAGCAGAAACATTTTGTACATACACATGGTTCTCCTTCTGGGAGCAGGCTGTCAGCCCAAACACCAGGCAGACCGCCAAAATCCATGCAGCGATTTTTTTCATCTTTATTGTCCTCCGTGGCAATTCTGGTTTTGACCTATGATAATCCATTGGGGTCAAAAAATCAACTCACATCCTGTTAAGAGATATTTAAGACTTCTTTAAGAGCGGGGCAGCCAATCGCCACCACGCCCACGAAACCGTGCTGTCCGCCAAATGGGGCGGGGTTCCGGCGCTTCGACCTTTCCCGGAAAAGAAGACGCTTTTTCTCTGCGCGGATCTCCGCGCCAGGCAGCGCGTATCAATATCTTTTTCTTTCTCTTTCTCAGTATCGGTATTGGGGTCGTCTGTGGGCTGAATGCTTTGGTCGTTTCTAGGTCGTTTTCAGGTTGTTTTCCGTCCCGCAGAATGTCCCCTTCTCCCATGGCTTGCCCGGTATGCAGATGTGCCCCATATAGTAAAATGATTATATCATATTTGTTCTCAAAAGTCAACTTATTTTCTGCTGTCTGTACAACGATTGCAGGCGCAAATCATTTACAAATATGCAATCGTCCTGTGCGCCACTCACGACGATTGCATGAGCGACGTAGTAGACTGTTCTGACTAATAATTTACGAACAGCCAACGGCGATGCGTCTCTTGGCTTCCCCCGAG
>URPI01000166.1 GCA_900549705.1 uncultured Eubacteriales bacterium | reverse complement strand
GACGGGTCGACTAATAGTCGACCCCTACAGGGCATATGCGTTCATCCTGGCGCTTCCTGAATCCGGGGTTGCGGTGTCACTAAAAAAGGCGGCTGCACGATGGGTGCAGCCGCCGGGATGGGGCAGGTTATTCTGCTGGCGCTGTTGCAGCAGGCTCTGTAGGTGCTTCCGTTGCAGGAGGTGCAGTAGGAGCCTCTGTTGCGGGAGGTTCAGTTGCAGGCTCGGTGGGAGCGGTGGGTTCTGTGGTCGGCTCGGTAGGCGTGGTAGGCTCCGTCGTCGGCTCGGTAGGTGTGGTAGGCTCCGTAGGAGCGGTAGAGGGTTCTGTGGGAGCGGTTGGCTCGGTGGGTTTGGGGGTAGGCCATTCGGGAGCGGCGGGAATCATGGACTGCTCATAGATGGTGCGCATATTCACCGCGTTCAGGTTAAGCCAGCCGTTTATCGTATGTGCCCAGGTGATTTCGCCCACCACAGCCACCTCCAGCACCGGCACAACGGTACCCTGGGCGAGGGTGGAAACGACCTTGCCGGAACCGTCGTTCTTATCCAGCACATTGGTGTTTGCCACGGTGACAACGCCATAGCCATAGATGGGGGTGGTAGTCCCGGGAATCATATCAGGCTGCACATAGCTCATGCAAATCCAGCCCCTGCGGGTATAGCCCCAGTAGGCACCGCCGGAATAGACCTGCTCCAGAACCATTACCCGGTCGCCCAGGCCATAGTTGCCGGTGGCGGGGTAGTTGGTGCTGGGGCCGGAGCGGATGTTCAGCTGCTGGGTAATGACGTTGCCAATCATGCAGCTGTTGCCCACCTGACCCTCGGTGTAGATGTAGCCCAGATAAATCCAGCCGTCGGCGGTACGCCCCCAGCCGCTGTTGGTTTCCAGGATGCCCACCCGGCTGCCGCCGTTGTAGCTGCCAATCCGGTCATTGTTGGTGCCGGGGGCGGTACGGATGTTCAGCTGGCTGCTGGTGACGTAGCCAATCTGGGCATAGGTGGGGAGATAGGATTGGTTGGCGCTGGTGGTTTCCAGGTCGGAGCCGGTCACCCGGTCGGGCATATTCAGCAGGGATTCCTGCACCCAGCCGGAAATGTGGCTGCTGTTGGAGGTGGCGTAAACCCAACGCTCGTTATTATACATGGTGGTGCGGCGGACGGTCAGGGAAGCGCCCTTTTCCAGCTGGGAAAGCACCTGAGAATAGGTGGTGCTGAGGCTGTAGAGGCTGGCATAATCCTTGACGGTCGCCACATTGGCGGGAAGCTCCTGCGGCTTCTGGGCAGTTGTGCTGCCGGTGGCAACATTGACCTCAAGCCCCAGGCTGGATGCTTTGAGCCAGCCCTTCTGGCCGTCTACGGACACAAAGCACCACTGGCTGCCCAGCACGGTTTCGCTGCGGATGATTTTCACGCTGGTGTTGGCGCGCAGCTGGGCAACAGACTTGGAAAGGATGCTGGGCGTGCTGCGCAGAGCCACGGATTCCGTGGTGAGGGCGGTTTGCTCGTGAGATTCTACCTGGCTTAAAATTGTGTTCCAGACCTGCATGAATCGGGTCGTTGCCGTTGCAGTCTCAGTCTCATTGGACGGCTTTGCAGCGCCCCCTGCCAGCAGCAGGGATGCAGACAGTAAAAATGCAATCAATACTTGCGGCTGTGTTTGCATAGAAGATACCTCCATTCCCTTACATTATAGCCTACGAAGGGAAGGGAATCAAGGGAGGTCATGAAAACTTAATATTTCGATAATATTTGGCGGCGGTGCTGCGGAAAGAAACGAACCGCCCGCGAAGCGTTCAAAAGAGCATGGTCCTCCCTTAATCCCATTCCAGCTGGTAGTCGCCGCTGGCGTTCCGGAATCGGACTTCCAGCCGATAGCATTTTCCTTTTTCCAGAAAAACCGTCGCCGTAGGGCTGCTCGTGGTCAATGTTACCGGCGGTGTACCGCTTGCTTGCAGCGTGGCGCAGACGCTGCCCTCCTGAATGTGCCCGGAGAGAAAGAAGCCATAGCTCCGGCTTTCCTTCACCCGCAGCACCCGGCGGGTGAACCCGGTGCAGTCGGTAAAGGAAGCGCCGATGCAGCGCTTTTTGAAGCTTCCTGTCCCGATAAAGACGAGCGCACGCTTCTTTTGCAGCGTCAGCACGCCCCCATAATACAGCGCCGCCAGCAAAATCACGATTCCAATGATATAGCCCATAGCCATCCTCCCAGATGTTTTCTCCATTATCCCAGGGAAATAATGTTATGTCAACAATAATTCTTGAAAAATTTTTCCCCACCCCCCTTGACAAGCTGTTGGGATTGTGCTAAGTTGTGAATTACAAAAGGCATTGATGAAGACACGCCCTCCCGGTAAGATTCCCAGAGAGAAAGCCCCTGTGGTGCAAGGCTTTCGTACCCCTGCCCGGATGGATACCACTTCTGAGCCGCAAGTCGGAAATGACCTGCCGGGTGCGCCCGTTAATGCGCCAATGAGTGGCGGTGCGTCTGCACTGCAACCAGGGTGGAACCGTGGAATGAATTATTCATCCCACCCCTGATTCTTTCAGGGGTGGGATTTTTCTATTATCACACCCCAAATATCAAGGAGGGTAAAATACCATGAGCGAAGAAAATCTGTATACCTTTGAAAACCCCGAGTACCGGAAGCTGTACTGGCACTCCTGCTCCCATGTGATGGCCCAGGCCGTCAAGCGCCTGTGGCCCGAGGTGCAGCTGGCCATCGGCCCCGCCATTGACGAGGGCTGGTACTATGACTTTGATGCTCCCTTCACCTTCACCCCTGAGCATCTGGAAAAGATTGAGGCGGAGATGAAGAAAATCTGCAAGGAGCGGCTGCCCATTGTCCGCAGCGAGAAGCCCCGGGCAGAAGCCATCGCCTATATGCAGGAGAAGAACGAACCTTATAAGGTGGAGCTGATTGAGGATTTGCCGGAAGATGCCACCATCTCCTTCTACACCCAGGGCGAGTTCACCGACCTGTGCGCCGGCCCCCACCTGGACCACACCGGACGCATCAAGCACAATGGCTTCAAGCTGCTGAACACCTGCGGCGCTTACTGGCGGGGTGACAGCAACCGGAAGATGCTCCAGCGTGTTTACGGCATCGCATTCCCCACCAAGGACGAGCTGGACGCTTACCTGACCCGCATTGAGGAAGCCAAGAAGCGCGACCACCGCAAGCTGGGCAAGGAGCTGGGTCTGTTCATGCTCACCGACTACGGCCCCGGCTTCCCCTTCTTCCTGCCCAAGGGCATGGTGCTGCGCAACACCCTGATCGACTACTGGCGGGAAGTCCACAAGCGCTACGGCTATGTGGAGGTCTCCACCCCCATGATCCTGAACCGTCAGCTGTGGGAGCAGTCCGGCCACTGGGATCACTACAAGAACAATATGTACACCACCGTGATTGACGACCAGGACTACGCCATCAAGCCCATGAATTGCCCCGGCGGTATGCTGGTGTACGCCTCCGAGCCCCACTCCTACCGTGACCTGCCCCTGCGGGTTGGCGAGCTGGGTCTGGTTCACCGTCACGAGCTGTCCGGTGCCCTCCACGGCCTGTTCCGCGTCCGCTGCTTCACCCAGGACGATGCCCACATCTTCATGACCAAGGAGCAGATGGAGACCGAGATTCAGAACGTCGTGAAGCTCTTTGACGAGGTTTACAACGTGTTCGGCCTGAAATATACCATCGAACTGTCCACCATGCCCGAAGACCACATCGGCACCGTAGAGGAGTGGGAGTTCAACCAGGACATCCTGAAAAAGGCCATCACCTCCATGGGCAAGGATTTCGTCATCAACGAGGGTGACGGCGCATTCTACGGCCCCAAGCTGGACTTCCACATTGAGGACTGCCTGGGTCGTACCTGGCAGTGCGGCACCATCCAGCTGGATTCCCAGCTGCCGGAGCGGTTCCACCTGGAATATGTGGGTGAGGACGGCCTGAAGCACCGCCCCGTCATGATTCACCGTGTCGTCTTCGGCTCCATCGAGCGGTTCATCGGCGTAATTACCGAGCACTTTGCCGGTGCCTTCCCCCTGTGGCTGACTCCCGTGCAGGTGAAGGTGCTGCCCGTCACCGAGCGCGCCCATGACTACGCCACCCAGATTGCCGCCAAGCTGGATGCAGCCGGCGTGCGTGTGGAAAACGACCTGCGCAGCGAGAAGCTGGGCTACAAGATTCGGGAAGCCCAGATGCAGAAGATTCCCTATATGCTGGTGGTTGGCGACCGGGATATGGAAAACGGCACCGTGTCCGTCCGTACCCGCAAGGGTGACGACCTGGGTGCCATGACCCCCGATGCTTTCCTCAGCAAGTGCCTGCTGGAAGTTGCCACCAAGTCCAAGGAAGTGTAAGAAACCTGTATTGCTCCCCCGTGAAAACGGGGGAGCTTTTTTGCCTGGAGGGCATTTTATATTCCTCGTTTCCCCGCGGGGCGCTGCGGCATATTTGCACAGCCATCCAATGAAACAGAGTAGTTCATCGGATGGCAGATGCCATTCGTAGTAGACTGTCCTGACTAATAATTTACGAACAGCCAACGGCGATGCGTCTCTT
>URPI01000165.1 GCA_900549705.1 uncultured Eubacteriales bacterium | reverse complement strand
CTTACAATGCAGTATAATGTGTCGAGTATCCCGACTCTTATGGTGTTCAAAAACGCCGCCTCCGCCGTACTCTCCGGCATCATTGCCAAGGCCGGTGTGCTGGCCATCATCCGGGTCATCTACTTCACCGTAGGTGCGGATTTCCTCATTGGCACCTGGGTGCAGAACGCCTGGCTGGGGCTGGCGCTGCTGACGGTGTTCATGGGCTCCATGATGGCTTACCGGGAGAAGGTGTTCAAAAAGCGCCTTGCCTATTCCTCCGTCAGTCAGATTTCCTATGCCCTTACCGGTCTGTTCCTGCTGACCCCGGAGGGAGCCTTGGGCGGAATGCTCCATGTGCTGTTCCACGCCACCATCAAGGTGTGTCTGTTCCTGGTAGCCGGTTCCATTATCCACAACACCGGCAAAACCAATGTGGATGAATTTGACGGCATCGGCAAGGCCATGCCCAAAACCCTGTGGGCGTTCACCTTTGCAGCCCTGGCGCTCATCGGCATTCCCCCTGCCTCCGGCTTTGTCAGCAAATGGTACCTGGCGCTGGGGGCGCTGGATTCCGGTATGGCGGTTTACAGCTGGCTCACCCCTGTGGTGCTGCTGATTTCCGCCCTGCTCACCGCCGGTTATCTGCTGCCCGTCACCGTCAGAGGCTTCTTCCCCGGCAAGGATGCCGTGTTGCCCCCCAAGAACGACGAAGGCGGCTGGGGCATGGTTGCCCCCATCTGGATTCTGGCCGCGCTCACGCTGCTGCTGGGTCTGTGCGCCGGGAGTATGCTGGGTGCCATGGAAAGCCTGACCGCTTCCCTGTTCTGAGGTACGGCAATGGACGAACGATTTTTATTTCTGGCGATTCTGCTTCCCATCATCGGCGGCGTTCTGACCCCGGTGATTGGAAAGCGAAGCCAAAAAGCCCTGTATGGCTGGGTGTTTGCCGTCAGCATTGCAACCAGCCTTCTTACCTGGGCACTGATTTTAACCTGCAAAACGGATTCCTATACCATTGTAAGACTGACGGACGTGCTGACCCTCACCCTGCGCTTTGACGGACTGGGGCGGTTCTTCGCCGGAATTGTGGCAACATTGTGGCCGCTGACGGTGCTGTATGCCTCCGAGTATATGAAGCACGAGGAGCGGCAGGCAGCCTTCTTCGCCTTCTTCACCCTGACCTATGGCATCACCCTGGGCGTTGCCATGGCGGCAAACCTGTTTACCATGTACAGCTTCTATGAGCTGCTGACCCTGTCTACCGTGGCGCTGGTGATGCATCCCATGACCCGCCGTGCCGTGCGGGCAGCCAAAACCTATCTTGCCTTCTCCCTGGGCGGCGCTGCCTTTGCCTTTGTGTCCATCATGTACATCATTGGCAAGGGGCACAGCGGCAGCTTCCTCTACGGCGGATTCCTGCGGGGAGAGCCGGATAGCCTGATGCTGGTGTTCTACGTCATGGGCTTTTTGGGCTTCGGTGTCAAGGCGGCGGTGTTCCCCACCCATGTGTGGCTGCCCAAGGCCTCCGTCGCTCCCACCCCGGTAACAGCACTGCTCCACGCAGTCGCCGTGGTCAAGTCCGGCGTGTTTGCCGTGATTCGCCTGACCTGGTTTGCCTATGGCACTGAGGTACTGAAAGGCAGCTGGGCGCAGACGGTCGTGATGTGCTTTGCCATTTTCACCATCTTCTTCGGTGCCTCCATGGCCGTGAAGGAGCAGCACTGGAAGCGCCGCCTGGCCTACTCCACCGTGGCAAACCTCTCCTATATTCTCTTTGGCGTGACCATGATGACCCAGGCCGGACTCACCGCCGCCCTGCTGCACATGGCATTCCACGCAGAAATCAAGATTCTGGCCTTCTTCTGCGCCGGCGCCGTGCTGCACAGCACCGGACGGGAGTACCTCAATCAGCTGGGCGGCCTGGGCAGGAAGATGCCCATCACCTTTGGCTGCTTCACCGTGTCCGCCCTGGCGCTGACCGGAATCCCGCCTTTTTCCGGCTTCGTCAGCAAATGGCACCTGCTCACTGCGGCAGCCGATTCCCTGAATCCCGTGGCCTATGCCGGTGCGGCGGTGCTGCTGTTCGGTGCGCTGCTCACCGCCATCTATATGTTCACCGCGGTGTGCAAGGCTTTCTTCCCCGCCGCCGATTCGGTGGATGAAAAGCTGGAAAACGAGCGGGAAGTAAACTGGCGGATGACCGTGCCCATGGTAGTTCTGGCCGCTGGCATCCTGCTCACCGGCATTGATGCACAGCCCATTGTAAATGCCGCCATGGCAATTGCCCAGGGCTTGCGATAAGGAGGAACACATATGAATCTTTGGATATTTGTATTCTTCCCCATGGTGATGGCGCTGGTGTGCGCCGCCTGGAAGGAACGGGCGCAGACCATTGCCGTTGCCACCGGGCTTGTGGAATTTTTGCTGGGCATCTGGGTGGCGCTGGGCGCAGGGCAGAGCCTGTCCCTGCCCCTGCTGACGGGGCTGAACGTGACCCTGGACGGCTTCCGCCGGGTGTATTTGCTGGTCATCTGCCTGATGTGGGCGTGCACCCTGCTGCTGTCCCCGGAGTATTTCCGGCATCACCGCAACGTCACCCGTTACTATGTTTTTAACCTGCTGACCTTGGGGGCAACCCTGGGGGTATTCCTGGCTGCCGACCTGTACACCGCCTTTGTGTTCTTTGAAATCATGAGCTTCACCTCCTTCACCTGGGTCATCCAGGAGGAAACCGAAGGTGCCATCCGGGCGGCAAACACCTATCTGGCGGTGGCGGTCATCGGCGGACTGGTAGCCCTCATGGGGCTGTTCCTGGTGGACTGGAAGCTGGGCACCACCAATCTCAGCTTGCTGTATGAGCGCGCCCAGGCCTGCCCGGACAAGGCAGTTCTCTATACGGCAGGCGGCTGCATTCTCTTTGGCTTCGGCGCCAAGGCGGGTATGTTCCCCCTGCACATCTGGCTGCCCAAGGCTCATCCCGTCGCCCCCGCTCCCGCCTCTGCCCTGCTGTCCGGTGTGCTGACCAAGTCCGGCATCTGGGGCATTGTGGCAATCAGCGCCAACATCTTCCGCTATGACCCCAAGTGGGGCACGGTGATTCTCGCCCTGGGCACCGTCACCATGGTGCTGGGTGCGGTGCTTGCCCTGTTCAGCATCGATTTGAAGCGAACCCTTGCCTGCTCCTCCATGAGCCAGATTGGCTTTGTGCTGGTGGGCGTGGGCATGATGGGACTGCTGGGAGAAGAAAATGCTCTGGCTGCCCGGGGTGCGCTGCTGCACATGGTCAACCACTCCCTGTTTAAGCTGGTGCTGTTTGAATGCGCCGGTGTGGTGTACTTCAACCTGCATCAGCTGGATCTCAACGAAATCCGGGGCTTTGGCCGGGGCAAGTGGCTGCTGAACATCGCCTTCCTGCTGGGCGCTGCCGGCATCGGCGGCATTCCCCTGCTCAACGGCTACGTCAGCAAAACATTGCTCCACGAGGCCATTGTGGAGGGCGTGGCAGAATACGGCTGGATGCTCAAGGGCGTGGAATGGCTGTTCCTGCTGTCCGGCGGCATGACGCTGGCCTACATGACCAAGCTCTATGTGTGCATCTTCATTGAAAAGGGTGAGAATCCCTTTGAGAAGAAGCGCTATATGACCCCCCTCAGTGCCATTGCGGTGCTGCTGCCCGCTGCGCTGCTGCCCGCCCTGGGGCTGACTGCCAGCCGGAGTATGGACTATATTGCGGATGTGGGCACGGACTTTTTCCACTGCGGTGCAATGGAGCACGCCGTCCACTATCTGTCCCCGGAAAACCTGAAGGGCGCGGCAATCTCCATTGTGATTGGTGCGGCGCTGTACTTCCTGTTTATCCGCAAGGTGCTGATGAAGGACGGCAAGTACATCAACCGCTGGCCGGAAAAGCTGGATTTGGAAAACCTCCTCTACCGTCCCCTGCTGCTAACGTGGCTGCCCGGTATCTTCGGCTGGGTCAGCGCCCTGTTTGGGGAAAACAAGCTCACCGCCCCGTTGTGGAACGCCACGGTGCGTGTGTCCGGTATTCTGGGGCGCTTCTTCTGCGACCTGCCGGATGCCCTGGTGCTGGTAACCGCCAAAACCCTGTACCGCCCCGCCAAGGAGCAGAGCGACGACAAGGTGTATTCCTCCCTGTCCTATCGGCTGGGCAAGGACATCGACCTGTACGCCATCCGCCACGGCAAGGAAAAGAAGGGTGACCGCCGGTACGCCCATCTGCTGTACCGCAGCCTGGACACTCTGAAAAAAACCACCGCACGCATCACCGGCAATCTGTCCTTTGCGTTGCTGATGCTCTGCGCCGCCATCTGCATGGTGTTCATTTACATGATTCTGCTGCACCGCTAAAACGGGCGGGCGGCTGTGCCGCCGGACAGTGACGCTTCCGGGCGTGTGCCAATACGTTGGTGCCCTGACCCGCCCGGTAACGGACTGCACGCAAAACCGTTTTTTGTATATGCCAACCGTAGGGGCGGCTCTTAGCCGCCCGCAGGCGCGAAGCGCCCTTGGCTCCCTCTCTGAGGGAGCTGTCAGCCCGAACGGGCTGACTGAGGGAGTG
>URPI01000164.1 GCA_900549705.1 uncultured Eubacteriales bacterium | reverse complement strand
AACTCGCTACCTCCACCTTGGCAAGGTGGCGCTCTACCGGATGAGCTACACCCGCGTGACACTGTGTATTATAGCGAGGTTTTCCGATTTGTCAAGAAATTTTTTCACCCACAGCGTTTTTTTGTTACAGGCCGTCTCTGGAATAGCGGGAGAAGCCATCGCCCAGAACCTGGTGCGCCTCCTGCACAATGACAAAAGCATCCTTGTCCCGTTCCATCACCAGCTCCTTCAGTTCCGCCAGCTGCCCTTTTTTCACCACGGTCAAGATTACTTTTTTATCCTGCCGACTGTAGTAGCCATGGCCATCCAGGAAGGTCACACCCCGATCCAGCTTCTGCGCCACATCTGTGGCGATTTCATCGGGACGGTCTGAGATAATCAGCGCGACTTTGGAATAGTCGAAGCGGTAAACCACAATATCCATCACCTGTCCGGTGACGAACACCGCAATGCCGCTATACATGGCACGGCTGATGTCATGGAACACAAAACCGGTGAGAATCACCACCAGTGCATCAAAGACAGTGGAGATGGTGCCGATGGGAACGTTGCGATAATGGAGCTTCAGCAACCGCACCAGAATGTCCGATCCACCAGTGGAAGTGCCCGCCACAAAGACCATGCCGATGCCCAGGCCGCACAGCAGGCCGCCATAGATGCCGCTGACCAGCGGATCGTGGAAACCAATGGAGAAGGCCGCAAAGGCATCAATCAGCACGCCGCTGACCACCATGCCAATCAGAGAACCGAAGAAGAAGCGCTTCCCTACCCGCACGCCGCCTGCCAGAAACAACGGCAAATTCAAAAGCATGGACAGCAGACCCACATTTCTCATGCCGATGATCTGCGCCACAGCCTGCGCCAGACCGGAAATACCACCGGTGTTGATGTTATTCGGCTCCAAAAAAATGCTGAATCCGAACGCAAATATCGCACTGCCTGCAATTGTCTTGAAAACCCAGCTGTAATCTTTCAAAATTTTTCCCATGCTGTGCTCCCCTTCCTAACATATCTTTCCCTCTTTTGAATGGCACAAAGCAAGAAGCTGCTTCCATTCAACGGACAAACCCCTCCGGTTTCGCTAACGCTCAACCACCTCCCCTTCCAGGGGAGGCATGGGCGCTTCGCACCATGAGCGGGTCTATCCTCCGCTAAATATCTAATTTTTCCTGCTTCTCCTGCATATCCTCCGGCTTGAGCAGGGCACCGGCTGCCGGAATCGTCTTGGTGCGATAGCGGCCCTGATTTTCAATGCCGCTTTGCTCCAAGGGCAGGACGGCGTTCATCACCGCTTTCCGCTTCAGGCTCATCACCGTCACGCCCTGGGTGTTGCGGGTAGTTTTGGGCAGCAGCTGCGCCGTGGAGAAAATGAGCGCTCTGCCATCGCTGGCATACACCGCCATCTGCTCATCGGCTTGCAGGGCATACACCGACACCAGAGGGCTCTTGTCACAATAGGCACCGGTGAGCTTTTTCCGGTTGGTCTTCGTCTCATAGGCATTCAGCGGCACCTTGGCAACCTTGCCGTTTTCAAAGAAGAACAGCACAAAGCCGCTGTAGTCCGGGGTCAGCACCACACTGATGACGCTCTCGCCCTGCTCCATGCCCAATTTCTGAGGAAGATAATCTCCCAGCAACGATGCCTTGCCGTCCTCAAATTCGCTCAGGCGGCTCTTGTAGCACTGGAACTGGTCGGTGAACACCAGCAGGTCTGCCCGGTTGGTGGTCTCCTGGGTAAACAGCAGGCTGTCTCCCTCTTTGAACTTCTGCTCGCCGCTCATGCGCAGGGACTGGGCGGTGATTTTTTTCAGGTAGCCCTCTTTGGAAAGGAACACCGTTACAGGATAGTCGGGAATGTTCTCCTCCTCGTCCTCCTGCTCAGCCTCCGCCACCTGATAGAGAATTTCCGTCTTTCTGGGCTGACCGTATTTCTTGGAAACCTCCTGCAGCTCCTGGATAATCACATTTTTCAGCTTCCGGGTGCTGCCCAGAATATCCTTCATGTCGGCAATCTCCTGCTCCAGCTGGTTGATTGCCTTGGTCTGCTTGAGGATGTATTCCTTATTGATATTGCGCAGCTTGATTTCTGCCACGAAATTGGCCTGAATCTCGTCAATGCCGAAGCCAATCATCAGGTTGGGAACAACCTCCGCTTCCAGCTCGGTCTCCCGGATGATGCGGACGGCTTTGTCGATGTCCAGCAGGATGCGTTCCAGACCTTTGAGCAGATGCAGCCGCTCCTCCCGCTTGCCAATCTGGAAGAACAGGCGGCGCTTGACGCAGTCCATCCGCCAGGCAGTCCACTCCTCCAGAATCTCTCCCACGCCCATCACCCGGGGCATTCCGGCAATGAGGATGTTGAAATTGCAGGCGAAGCTATCCTGCAGGGGGGTCATGCGAAACAGCTTTTGCATCAGCTTCTCCGGCTCTACGCCACGCTTCAGGTCGATGGTCAGCTTCAAGCCGCCCAAATCCGTCTCGTCCCGCATATCCGCAATTTCTTTGATTTTGCCCGCCTTGATGAGTTCCGCCACCTTATCCATGATGACTTCCGTGGCGGTGGTGTAGGGAATCTCGGTGATTTCAATGAGATTTCCCTCTTTTTCATAGTGCCATTTGGCGCGAAGCTTAAAGCTGCCCCGTCCGGTGGTATACACCTCCCTGGTGGCTGCCTCGTCAAACAGCAGCTCTGCGCCGGTGGAGAAATCCGGGCCGGGCAGGGTTTCCAGAATATCATGGTCAGGATTCTTCATCAGGGCGATGGCAGTATCGCAGACCTCTTTCAAATTGAAGGAGCAGATATTGCTGGCCATGCCCACGGCGATGCCCTGGTTGGCAGACACCAGCACATTGGGGAAGGTGGTGGGCAGCAAGCTGGGCTCTTTCATGGTGGCATCGTAGTTGTCCACCATGTCCACGGTGTCGCTGTCGATGTCCCGGAACAGCTCGGCACAGATGCCGTCCAGCTTTGCTTCGGTATACCGGGAGGCGGCGTAAGCCATGTCTCTGGAATAGACCTTACCAAAGTTGCCCTTGGAATCCACAAAGGGATGCAGCAGCGTTTCGTTGCCCCGTGCCAGACGCACCATGGTCTCGTAGATGGCAGAATCGCCATGGGGGTTTAAGCGCATGGTCTGACCCACAATGTTTGCCGACTTGGTTCGTCCGCCGGTGAGCAGCCCCATCTTATACATGGTGTACAGCAGCTTCCGGTGAGAGGGCTTGAAGCCGTCAATCTCCGGGATGGCACGGGACACAATCACAGACATTGCATAGGGCATATAATTGAGTTCCAGCGTTTCGGAAATGGCCTGCTCGGTGGTGGAGCCGACCAGTCCCATAACGCCGTCGGTATTCACTTTTTTCTTCTTCTCAGGTTCCTGTTTTTTCTTTGCCATGTTCTTCTTCCTCACATCAGGAAATGTCCGCAAATTCCAGATACTTTGCGCCGTTTTCTGCGATGAAATTCTTTCTCTCGTTCAAGCCATCGCCCAGCAGAATGTTAAAATAGTAGGCGGTGCGCTCGGCATCCTCGGGCATCACCTTAATCAAGCGGCGGGTTTCGGGATTCATGGTGGTCATCCACATCATCTCCGGGTCGTTTTCGCCAAGACCCTTGGAGCGCTGGATGCTCACCTTTTTGCCCTCCAGCTCCTTGAGGATTTTTGCCTTTTCCTGCTCGTTATAGGCAAACCAGGTCTGCCCCTTGCAGGTAATCTCAAACAAGGGAGACTCCGCAATATACACATAGCCATCCCGGATCAGCGTGGGGCACAGCCGGTAAATCATAGTGAGAATCAGGGTGCGAATCTGGAAGCCGTCATAGTCGGCATCGGTACAGATGACCACCTTGCTCCAGCGCAGGGCGGACAAATCGAAGGAAGAAAGCTCTTTGAGCTTCTTTCCCTGAATCTCCACGCCGCAGCCCAGCACCTTCATCAAATCGGTGATAATGGGGGATGCAAAAATCTTATTATAGTCCGCCTTCAGGCAGTTGAGGATTTTGCCCCGCACCGGCATAATGCCCTGGAATTCCGCATCCCGACTGAGCTTGACGCTGCCCAATGCAGAGTCGCCCTCCACGATATACAGTTCCCGCACGGACACATCCTTGCTGCGGCAATCTACGAATTTCTGCACCCGGTTGGAAATGTCGATGGAACCGGACAGCTTCTTTTTCACGCTGGTTTTGGTCTTCTCGGCGGATTCTCTCGCCCGCTTGTTGACGAGAATCTGCTCGGCGGCACGGTCGGCCTCTTGCTTGTTCTCGATGAACCAGACCTGGAGCTGCTCCTTAAAGAAAGCCGTCATGGCATCCTGGGTGAATTTGGAATTGACGGATTTTTTTGTCTGGTTTTCAAAGCAGCCAATGGTTGAGAAGCAGTTGGTCACCAGCACCAGGCTGTCCTGAATATCCTGAAAGAGAATCTTGCTCTCGGTTTTGGTGTATTTATTGTTGTCCCGCAGGTACTTGTCAAAGGCAGCCGTAAAGCCGGAGCGAACCGCCTTATCGGGGCTGCCGCCATATTCCAGCCAGGAGGAATTATGGTAGAACTCAATGTGGGACACCTGCTTGGAGAAGCAGAACGAGGCTGTAATTTTCAGTTTCATCTCCGGCCGGTTCTCGGCATCCCGTCCCCGGCGCTCTGTTTCC
>URPI01000163.1 GCA_900549705.1 uncultured Eubacteriales bacterium | reverse complement strand
CGGGGGAAGCCAAGGCGGCTTCGCCGCAGCGGGTCGCCAGGTTGGCGACCCCTACAGGGCGTGTGCAAAATTTCGCTCTGGAACCAGGGAACGCGCCCCGATACGGGGGGAAAATATTATCAATTCTTCGCCTTTTGACAGTCTCAATATGATTGGAAAGGAGCAAACAATCATGCGAAAATTTTCCCTCCGCGGAGGGGGTGACTATATCCGCCTGGGCATTGAGGAATTGGCACGGATGAAAATTTCCATGCTGGCGGCCAACACCGGCTATTTCATTGTGCTGTCGGTGTTCCCGGCGCTGCTGCTGCTTCTGAGCGGCCTGCGATACACCGGCCTTTCCGTGGATGACCTGCTGGAAGCGCTGAACGGTGTTATTCCGCAGGCCATGATGGCCACTGCCCGGGGGCTGATTCTCAGCGTGTATAATAACGCCTCCGGTACGGTGGCGGGGGTCAGCGCCCTGACGGCGCTGTGGTCGTCCAGCCGGGGGATGTACGGCCTGCTCACGGGGCTGAACACCATCTATGGCGTGGCGGAGGATCGGGGGTATCTCTATACCCGCTCCATCAGCGTCCTGTACACCTTTCTGTTCGTCATTGTGCTGCTGCTGACGCTGCTGCTGCACGTGTTCGGCGGCACGCTGATGAAATTTGTCCGGCAGCTGAACCTTCCGGGCATGACGGTGCTGCTGGATATTCTGGATATGCGGCTTCTGTTCCTGCTGGTGCTGCAAAGCCTGCTGTTTACGGCCATGTTCATGTTCCTGCCCAACCGGCGCAACCGGTTTTGGGAGAGCTTGCCGGGCGGGCTGCTGGCAGCCACCGGCTGGCTGCTGTTTTCCAACCTCTATTCCATTTACGTTACCCATTTCCCCAGCTACGCCAACATCTATGGCTCGGTGTATGCCATTGCCATCAGTATGCTGTGGCTGTATTGCTGCCTGGAGATTATTTTCTTCGGCGGGGCACTGAATCAGCTGCTGGTGCGGCTGACGGCTTTTATAAAAAATAATCCTTAATTCTTTCTTTTGTTTATTGCCTGTTCACATCCGGGTGGTAAGTATTGGAATAAAAAGACGGTGGGCGATTTGCGCCCGCTCTGTAGGGGCGGCTACAGATGCCCGCAGGGTTGAAAAATTGAGCTGTGCGTTGAATGGTGGCGGGTTCTGTTTACGGTTCTTGGCTTCCCCCGGGGGGAAGCTGTCAGCCGTAGGCTGACTGATGAGGGGCGGCGACATCTTAATGTTTTGGATTTCCCGGTTGAATGGTGTAATCTGGAACATACGCCACTCATCCAGCTGCATTCATTCACCAACCGTTCGCTGCCCCTCATCAGTCTTTTTTGTCAATCGGTTCCGAAGTGCCGATTGCCAAAAAATCCAGCTTCCCCTCGGGGCAATGTCATCAACTTAAGGTTTCTTAATTTCTCTTTGAATTGTTAGGATATTTCATGGATTTATGCTTTTTTGCTCGTTCTGAGGAGCGATTCGGACGCACTGGAACCACAGCCTTAGTAAGACGAAATGTCATCTCTGCATATAATCGTTCCCGTTTCAGCTTAGAAGATGTAGAAAGCATTTCCACTACAGTTCGTTTTAGTTCTGAAATGGTCATGGCAATATTCATCTTATAGGTGTAGAGATTTTCCGGTTTGCTATGAGCAACTTCAATTTCCTCATGCAGGTCATATTCCAGAACACCGGCCAAATTTGCCAGAAACATAGTGGCATAGAAATCCTGTAGAATTGCTTTGGGAGAATAACCGGTAAAGTTTTCAATTTCCAACTTATTCTTCACATCATTATACTTGGTTTCAATACCCCAACGTTTTTGGTAAATCCATTTGAAATCATCCAAAGAAATGCTAGAATCTAAAATATTGGTTACTAAATGCTCAATTTCTCCGTTGGAAAGTTGAATCTCCAACACACGAAGTTTCAAAGAATGATTTAGCTTTGTGAACTTGTGCTCAATAACTGTATCTTCTGCCTGTACTTTTACAGACTTCAAGAACTCCGAAGAGTACCGCATAACGAATTTGTGCCCGGCACTTACAATTGCATCAATCAATTCTGCGGAGGGGTAGCCGCGATCCATGATAAATACGGGATTTTCGATATTTTTTACGTGAAATTCCGCAATCATTTCCCTCGCAGCAACCCGTTCGCTGGAATTGCAGGGAGCAAATCGAGTATCTACAATGATTCCGTTCAGAAGATCGTAGATGCACGAAACAAGTGCCTGAACCTGAGGCTCTCCTTGACTTGTTTGTGTTCCGTACAATTCGGCCAGCTGGTCTGCGCAGGGAAGATTCAGACGCGTACCATCAATTCCAAACAATTGATATCCGTTCCAGCTGGTTAAATCTGCTTTTTCATAGAATTTATCAACAACTGCTTGAAATAATTCCTGAAAAGCTTCTACTTTAATCCGCTGGCGTCCTTTGGAGAAAGCTTGCTTAGAGTATTCAATATTTTCCTTTTTGTATGCGTCAAAAAAGGCATTCAGTCCAACTTGCAAGCTGGATTTGGTGTTCTGAATGATAGCGTAAATATAGTCAGTAAAGCTCATTTTACCCGTCCTCGAAAAATCCATTTGTCGCTCCGTCGATCTGCGGAAAAAGTATTCACGAGAAATAAGGTAATGGATATAGCGAACAATTTCAAGATATAAACGGGTAGATTTCATAAGAATCACTCCAAAATCAGAATATCATCTTGATTTTGGGGTTGATTTGAATTTGTCAATTGACATTATGGCTAAATCTATGCCTTATTTTTTGACGCTTAGAAATGGAATCCTTAAGTTGACGACATTGCCCCTCGGGGGAAGCCGGGGGGAAGAAGCCATACGCTTTTACCATATCATCCAACCGCTCAGTTCCGTCACGTTCGGGCGGATTCTATCCGCCCCTACAGTTGACATATCAATTACTATGGAGAAATCATCATGTTCGGATTTGTAAATGCAAACTGGAAGGAGCTGGACGGTGACCAGAAGCAGCGCTACGGCGCGGTGTACTGCGGCATCTGCCGCGCCATCCATAGAAGAACGGGCAATCTCGCCCGGCTCACCCTGAGCTATGACATGGCCTTTCTGGCGCTGCTGCACATGAGCCTGTACGAGCCGCAGGAGCAGACGGGGCAGTTCCGCTGCCTGGCGCATCCGGCAAAGCGGCGGCAATGGCTCCAGAATGACTGCATCGATTACGCTGCGGACATGAACGTAGCGCTGGCCTACTACAAGGCGCTGGATGACGTGCAGGACGAGGGCAAGGCCGGGGCAAGGTATCTGGTCAGGAATCTGGAACCCTATCAGGAGGACATCCACCGGCGCTGGCCGCGGCAGACCGATGCCATCCGGGACTGCATCGCCCGGCTCAGCAGCCTGGAAAAAGCCGGGACGGAGAACCCGGATTTGCCCGCCGCCTGCTTCGGCAGACTCATGGCGGAGCTGATGGTGCTGAAGGAAGATATGTGGAGCGAAGACCTGCGCTGCCTGGGCTTCCACCTGGGGCGGTTTATCTATCTGGCGGATGCCATCTTGGATTATGACCGGGATAAGCGGAAGAAGCAGTATAACCCCCTGCTGTTCCAGAAAAAAGAACCGGCGCAATGGGAAGAATATCTGGTGCTGGCCATGGGGCGCTGCACCGAAAGCTATGAGAAGCTCCCGCTGGTGCAGGACAAGCCGCTGCTGGATAACATTCTTTACAGCGGCGTGTGGGTGCAGTACAGAGGGAAGATGAAGAAGGAGGACTCCGATGGTTGACGACCCTTATAAGGTGCTGGGCGTGTCCCGGGATGCCACCGATGACGAGATAAAGCGGGCGTATCGCGCCCTGGCGAAGAAATACCACCCCGACCTGAACCCCGGCGACCAGGAAGCTGCCAGAAAAATGCAGGAGGTCAACGAGGCCTACGACCAGATTAAGAACCCGGAGAAATATGCCCAGCAGACAAATCCCGGCGGCAATCCCTACGGCAGCTCCTATGGGAATCCCTTTGGGGGCGGGTACTATGACCCCTTCGGCGGCTACGGGCAGCAGTCCCGCACCGGTCAGGCTGACCAGTACCAGACCGCCGCAGAGCAATACATCCGCTACCGCCGCTGGCAGGAGGCGCTGAATGTGCTGCAAAGCTGCCCGGAGAAGAATGCCCGCTGGTACTATCTCAGCGCCCTGGCCAACGACGGCCTGGGCAACCAGGTGACTGCCATGGAGCATATGCGCCGGGCGGTGAGCATGGAGCCGGACAATCAGGAGTATCTGTGGGCGCTCAGCCGCATGGAAAACGGCGGCACGGCCTATCGCCGTCAGGCGGACAACTTCGGCGGCTACCAGTTCGGCGGATCGCCCTGCGGCAATCTGTGCCTGTGCTATCTGGCGCAGCTGCTGTGCTGCGGCGGACGGGTGCCGTTTCTGTTCTGCTGTTAATATTGATTGCGCCTGGGTGTGTTTGCCTGGGCGCAAATTTTTTTCCCGCGCGAACCGTAGGGGCGGATAGAATCCGCCCGTGGTGGCAGTGCCGCCGGACAATGGCGCACAGGGCTTGTACGAATACGTTGATTCCCTGACCCGCCCGGTAACGTACCACTCAGAAACCGGTTTGCATATGCTACTGTAGTAGAGCGTACAGGCTAAAGGTTTGCACCGCTTGGCTTCCCCCGGGGGT
>URPI01000162.1 GCA_900549705.1 uncultured Eubacteriales bacterium | reverse complement strand
ACCCCTCATCAGTCACGACAAAATATCGGTTCCGAAGTGCCGATATTTCATCGTGCCAGCTTCCCCCCGGGGGAAGCCAAGGGGAAGAAACCATAAGCAATTCACAATCAATACACCACGTTGTCCCAGAAGCTTCGGGTTGCCAGGTTGGCGACCCCTACAGTTGGCTGTGCAAAACCATGTGTGCATACCATTCATCGCAGTACACTCCCTCAGCCTCACGTTCGTTCGGCAGCTCCCTCAGAGAGGGAGCCAAGGTGGCTGCGCCGCAGCGGGAGGCTAAGAGCCTCCCCTACGGGTGCGGCATAAACCGGAAGCACATACCATTCAACGAACCGCCCAGTTGCGTCAGCTTCAGGGCGGTTTTATAATTTCTTTTTCAAAAAAATAAAATTGTTCACAAATGGTGGATGGGGTTGTGATATATTAAGCATTACGATGGAGTTTATCGTGTTTATCCAAAGGAGTGTGCGTCAATGCCAAAATTCAGTGTCAAAAAGCCGCTGACTGTTTTTGTTGCAGTCATTGCCGTTCTGGTGCTGGGTGTGGTGGCCTATCTGAAAATGACCCCCGACCTGCTGCCGAACATGAATTTCCCCTACATCGTGGTGATGACCACCTATCCCGGTGCCAGCCCGGAAAAGGTGGAGGCCGAGGTTTCCAAACCCATGGAGCAATCCATGTCCACCCTGGAGCATATCAAGGAAGTGACCTCCACATCCAGCGAAAACTATAGCGTGGTCATGCTGGAATTTGAGGAGTCCGTGAACATGGACACCATCGGTGTGGACATTCAGCAAAAGCTCACCGCCCTGGAATCCGGTTGGGACAGTATGGTTGGCTCCCCCTATGTGCTGAAAATCAACCCCTCCATGCTTCCTGTGGAGGTGGCTGCCGTTGCCATGGAGGGAAAGGACACCGTGGCGCTGACGGAATTCCTCAACGACACCCTGATGCCCAAACTGGAGGGCATCACCGGTGTTGCCCGGGTGACTACCTCCGGCGCGGTGGAGCAGAAGCTCCATGTCGTGCTTGACCAGACAAAAATTGACCGCATGAACCGCAAGATTTCCGATGCCATCAACGGCAAGCTGGACGATGCGGCCAATGACCTGCAAGAGCAGCGCGACCAGCTGACGGATGCCCAGGGGCAGATTGACACCGCCCGGAAGCAGCTGGACAGCGGCAAGGCCTCCCTCTCCTCCTCCACGGCCTCCGCCGAAGCAGAGCTGACTCAGAACCAGGCGGAGCTGATTTCCAAGAAATCCGAGCTGCAAAACCAGGTGTCGGAGCTGAAATCCACCAAGGCGCAGCTGCAAACGGTGCTCAATACCCTCTATGCCATCCGGGATGCTTTTAACAACATCCTGGACAGAATCAACCCCCTGCAAAATGAGCTGAACAGCCTCAATGACCTGCGGGCACGCACCTATGACCTGGAAGCCCGCCAGGCCGCATTTGATGCCGCCATTGCGGATATTTACGCCGACCCGGAAACCACCGAGGAGGAAAAGCAGGCGGCGGTGAACGCCCTGTATGACAGCGAGGAATACGCCCAGCTGGAAGCGGATCGCGCCTCCATCAATGCGGAGTACGCCATGTGGGGGCTGGATCCCACCACCATTGACGGACGCATTGCCGACCTGGAAGCGCAGATTGCGGAGGTCAACGCCAGAATGGATGACCTTCGCCAGCAGCTTGCCGACATGGGCATTGAGCTGGATTTGTTGGACAGCAAGATTGAGGAGCTGGAAAGCCAGCTGACACAGCTGGATGACACCATCGACTATCTGGAGCTGGACGTGATTCCCCAGCTGGACAGCGGTATGCTCCAGCTGAAGGATGCGGTGCGGATTCTCAGCCAGCAGAAGACCTCCGGGATGCTGGAAATCAGCAGTGCCATGGCCGACCTGGCTGCCAACGCCGCCGGGTTGGATGCCGCGCTGACACAGATGGACAGCGGCATGGATTCTCTGGAATCCAGCCGTCAGGATGCCCTCAGTAAAGCAGACCTGAATCATATTCTGTCCATGGACACCATCTCGAACATTCTCCGCGCCCAGAGCTTCTATATGCCCGCGGGCTATGTGGCGCAGGACGGCATCAGCTACATGGTGTCCGTGGGTGAGGAGATTACCGATTTGGACACCCTGCAAAGCCTGCTGCTCTTTGACCTGAACATTGAGGGTGTGGAGCCAATCCGCCTGAAGGATGTGGCGGAAGTGTTCCTCACCGACAACCGGGACGAAACCTACGCCCGCCTCAACGGCAATGAGGGCATCGTCCTCAGCTTTGAAAAGCAGAGCACCTATTCCACCGCCGGTGCAACGAAGAACATCAACGCCCGCTTCCGCCAGCTGGAGGAGCAGTACCCCGGATTGCAGTTTGTGGCGCTGATGGATCAGGGCGACTACATCCACATGATTGTGAACAACATTCTCAACAGTTTGCTGCTGGGTGCTCTGTTTGCCATCATCATTCTGTTTTTGTTCCTGCGGGACATCCGCCCCACCTTTATTACCCTGTGCTCCATTCCCATCAGCGTTATCTTTGCGGTGGTGCTGATGTACTTCTCCGGCGTAACCATCAACATGATTTCCCTTAGCGGCCTGGCAGTGGCAGTAGGTATGCTGGTGGACAACTCCATTGTGGTCATCGAGAACATCTACCGCCTGCGGGCCAAGGGAGTCAGCGCGGCCAAGGCCGCCGTGGCGGGTGCTTCCCAGGTGGCAGGGGCAGTCACCTCCTCCACTCTGACCACGGTGTGCGTGTTCCTGCCCATCGTGTTTGTGGAGGGCATCACCCGGCAGCTGTTTACGGATTTGGCACTGACCATGACCTATTCGCTGCTGGCTTCCCTGATTGTGTCCTTGACCCTGGTTCCCGCCATGGCCTCCGGCATGATGAAGAAACAGAAGAAAGAGAGAACGGCCAATGGGAAGCTCCTGAACGGCTATGGCCGGGTGGTGGGCTTTGCCCTGCGGCATAAGTTCCTGGTGCTGCTGGCTGCCGTTGCCGCCCTGGGCGTGTCTGCCTATTTCTCCGTGGCGAAGGGCTTTATCTTCATGCCGGATATGGATATGCCCAGCCTGAACCTGACCATTGCCATGCCGGAGGACAGCACCATGGAGGAAGCGGTGACCACCGCCGACCAGGTGCTGGAACGCATCAACGCCATGGAGGGCATCGAGACGGCGGGTGCCATGATGTCCTCCGGCACCGGCTCCCTGCTGGGGATGGGCGGCAGCTCCGGCAGCCATGACGTGACGGTTTACATCACCCTGTCGGATTCCAAAGCCTCCGGCGCTGCCATGGGACAGCGCATCATTGACGAATGCGCCGACCTGAACTGCACCATCACCAGCTCCTCGGCCATGATGGACATGAGTATGCTCACCGGCAGCGGCATCAGCCTGGAGCTTTACGGCCAGGATATTGAGGATTTGCAGGCCGCTGCCCGCAGTGCCGCCCGTACCGTCAGCTGCATTCAGGGGGTAGCATCCGTCTCCGACGGACTGGAGGATACCGCGCCCGCCCTGCACATCCGCATTGACCGGGACAAGGCCATGTCGGGTGGATTGACCATTGCCCAGGTGTACAGCGAGGTTTCCCAGGCGCTTTCCAACAGCCAGCAGGCGCACACCCTGGAGTTCAGCGGAACCAGCACGGATATTGTGGTGGAACGCCCCGAGGAAAAGCGCTTGGATTTGGAAATGCTGAAGCAGTATGTATTTGAAACCACCGGAAGGGACGGAGAGACAAAGACGGTGAAGCTGGGTGACGTTGCCACCTTTGAAGAAACCACCACCCTTGCCTCCATCGCCCGGAAGAACCAGCGGCGTTCCATAACCGTGACCGCCGAGGTGGCGGAGGGCTACAACGTCACCCTGCTGACCAAAGAGGCAGTGGCAGCCATGGAAAACACCGAGCTGCCCGAGGGCATCAGTTATGCGTTCACCGGTGAGAACGAGAGCATTATGGAGGCGGTGCAGCAGCTGCTGCTGATGCTGGTTTTGGGCGTGCTGCTGGTGTACCTGGTGATGGTTGCCCAGTTCCAGAGCCTCAAGTCCCCCTTCATTGTCATGTTCACCATCCCCCTGGCCTTCACCGGCGGCTTCCTGGCGCTGCTGATTTGCGGCATGGAGGTCAGCGTTATTTCCCTGATTGGCTTTGTGATGCTCACCGGCATCATCGTCAACAACGGCATTGTGCTGGTGGATTACATCAACCAGCTGCGGCTGGAGGGCATGGAGCGGCGGGAGGCCATCATTGAGGCGGGCAAGACCCGAATTCGCCCCATCCTCATGACCTCCATCACCACCATCCTGGGTCTTATCGACATGGCACTGAGCAAGAATGCCGGCAGCGCCATGATGCAGCCCATGGCCATTGTGTGTATCGGCGGCCTGATTTACGCCACCCTCATGACGCTGCTGGTGGTGCCCTGCATCTATGACATCATCAACAAAAAAGAAATCCGGGTGCTCAGTGACGAGAGCCTGACATTGGAAGAAAATCTGTAACAGTTACCGCACGGCATTTTTGCCGTGCGGTTGCTTTGCCTGTAGGGGCGGCTAATAGCCGCCCGTAACCCCGGATTTCAGGAAGCACCCGGATGAACGCATACGCCTTGTAGTAGACTGTCCTGACTAATAATTTACGAACAGCCAACGGCGATGCGTCTCT
>URPI01000161.1 GCA_900549705.1 uncultured Eubacteriales bacterium | reverse complement strand
AAATGGGCAGAAGCGACTCGAAAGGGCAATGAGCATATGTTCTTTGCAACGTGCTTAAAAGGCGAGACAATCGGATTTACTTCTATGAATATTGTTGCGCCATCCGAGTACGAGATTGGATACGGATATACAAGTAAATCACAGGGGCATGGATTTGCAAAAGAAGCGCTTACTGCCATTCTGGATGATATGAAAGAGCTTGGTGCTACAAAAATTCATGCGGGAACAGCCTTAAAGAATACTCCTTCCGTGGCGTTATTAAAAAGTCTTGGCTTTGAATTGACAAGCACAGAGCAGATTTGTTTTTTCAAAGATGATGCTGGCAACGACATTTATTTTGAAGGTGGTAATTTTACTAAAAATTTGGCTTTAGAGAGCAAATGACGTGTAGTTGATCAATCGAAATCTGGAGGAATCTGCTATGAAAAGAACAATAGCCGCAGTCCTTTGCGCTGCAATGCTTCTTCTGCTTGCCGGATGCGGAAAGGGCAATACATCAAACGTGAAAATTGATTATGGGACTTCTTCCGTTTATTCCCAAAAAGAAATGGACGCTGCCATTGATGTGATAAAAAAGCAGTTCCGTTCGTTTGCGGGCTGTGAACTGCATAGCCTTTCTTATATGTCCGATGAAGAATGCAATGGCGCAGACAATGTGGAGTGGATGAATGAGTTAAGAACGGAGGATCAGAAAGAAGCGTTTACGCAATGTATCGCCTTTCATAGCTCCTTCCGTTCCCCGAAAGATGGCGGCGGTGCCTGGGAGGCAGACCAGGAATACACTTGGTCCTGGTGGCTTGCACGGAGCGAAGGCGGACAGTGGAAGCTGATGACCTGGGGTTACTGCTAAAAGAAAGATATGCTGCCAAAAGGGGCTGCTGCAAAAAAATCGCGGCAGTCCCTTCTTTCACACTTGGTTTTCCACCCATAGGGGAACATGAGCTGTACGCAGATGCGGATTCGGGTGCGGCTACAGTCTCAAAATGTTTTCGTTACCCCGTTTTGGTTGGAAATCCGCTGAGGAATGCCGTTGCTCAGTATTTTTTGAGGAAAAATAGCGCAACCTTGAATCGGCAGGATGACCCTGTCACGGGGAAATGAACGTGGATGAATGGCAACAAGGGAACACAATCTGTGAACTTCCAAAGATTGAATCGGTGCTTCCTTATAATTTTTTTAATCCTATTGACAGAAACAGCCCAAAGTGGTATGTTTTTTCCAACTGATTCCAAATAAAAGGGGCATAGAGAAATGACGCTGAACAGACAACGGGTACGAAGCAAAACGGCGTGGGATGCGGCGGGGCTGGTGCGAAAGGCGCTGACAGCATGGATTTTGGCCTGCGCCTGCCAATATGCGCTGCTGCCGGCCGACCTGCGGGATTTGACCGGGCTGGATGGACTGCGCGCCATGTCCATGGGGTTTACTCTGGCACTGACCGGGGGCATCTTTGCGCTGCTGTGCTTGCTGTCGCTGGTGTGCTACACCGGAAAGTGGGAGCGCTGCGGCCTGGTGCTGGGGGTGGGGATGCTGTCCGCTCTTTCGCTGCTGTCCACCTTCAGCTGGGGACTTTTGGGCGGCTGCGTGCTGCTGATGGCAGTGGTTTCCGGCTTTGCCCTGTGGGGCTGGAACGGCAGCCCGGAGCCGGGGCGGGACACCCTGCCGGGCAAGCGGCGCTATGGCTGGATTACGTTTGGGCTGACAGTGGCATTTATCGCCTTTGTCAGCCTGTGGACGGTGGGGCGAGTGTATAGCTTCAATGCGCCCACCTTTGATCATGGCCTGTTCTGCCAGATGTTCCATTATATGAAAACCACCGGGCAGCCCCTGACCACCCTGGAACGGGATGGTCTGTTGTCCCATTTTGCGGTTCATGTCTCCCCGGTGTACTATTTGATGCTGCCCTTTTTTGCCTTGGCACCCTATCCTGCCACCTTGCAGATTTTGCAGGCGGTGGTGCTGGGTTCGGCGGTGATTCCCGCCTGGAAGATTGCCCGGGAGCATGGTCTGACCGCTCCCGCCCGGGCGCTGGTGTGCGCCGTGCTGCTGCTGTTTCCCGCCTATTCCGGCGGCACCGGCTATGACCTGCATGAAAACTGCTTCCTTGCACCGCTGTTACTGTGGCTGCTGTATGGCATCGACCGGAAAAATCTGCCCTTGACCGCTCTGGGGGCGCTGCTGACCCTGACCGTCAAGGAGGATGCGGCGGTGTATGTGGCGGTGGTGGCGCTGTGGCTGGGGCTGCGGGGACTGCTGCAAAAGGACAAATGGAGCATTTGCACCGGTGGGGCGATGCTCTTGGGGGCGGTTGCCTGGTTTGTGGCGGCGACCACCTTTCTGGCTACCTCCGGCGATGGGGTGATGTCCTTTCACTATAAGAATTTCTTCTTCAAGGAGCAGTCCTCTTTGCTGACGGTGATTGAGGCGGTACTGCTCAACCCCATGAAGGCGGTGCAGGAATGTCTCAAGCCGGAAAAACTGGAATTTGTCGCCATGACCATGCTGCCGCTGCTGGGGCTGCCGCTGCTGACCCGGCGGTATGAGCGCTACATCCTGCTGATTCCCTATGTGCTGGTGAATCTGATGCCCGCCCACCAGTATCAGTACAATATCTATTTTCAGTATGTCTTTGGCTCGGCGGCGCTTTTATTGTACCTCACCATTGTAAATCTGGCGGACATCCGGGAGAACTGGCAGCGGATGGCAGCCCTGGGCACGGCGCTGGCGCTGAGCATGGCCTGCTTTGGGGTGACGGTGCTGCCCAAGGGCATCAGCTATCCCAAACAGTGTTTGGATTATGCTGATTTTTACAGCGGCGTTCGCAGCACCCTGGCGGAGATTCCGGCGGATGCCTCGGTCAGTGCCACCACCTTTTACACGGTGATGCTGTCCCAGCGGGACATTTTGTATGATGTCCGCTATTGCAGCCTGGAGCATCTGCTGTCCACGGAGTATGTGGCCCTGAATGTGAAGTCCACCTCGGATTATAAAAAGTATAATACCGATGGAAAAAGCAATGGCTTTGCAAATCTCATCCTGCTGCTGGAAGAAAACGGCTATGTGCCCTTCCGGCAGTATGGCAGCAATCTGGTTATCTATCATAAGGGAGCATAAAAAATCCCCTGTACCAAAATGAACGGTACAGGGGAGATTTTTTGGGGGGATTATTTGCCGGTCACAACGGCACCGGCGGGCAGCGCATCGGCGGGGATGGCATCGGCGGAAACAGCGTTGGATGCGTCAGCGGCGATGGCATCGGCAATGGTCTGCTGCAAGCGCTCCAGATTGCTGGGGTTGTCAATGCCGCCCAGCAGCGGCTCACCCACCACGTTGCCGTTGCGGTCAAACACATAGGTGGTGGGGAAGGCCATGATGTTCAGGGCGAACTTGGCAGCCTCGCTGGAAGAATCGAAGTAAATGTTGCGGTAGGTCACGCCCTTGGATTCCAGGATTTTCTTGGCGGTGGCAATGGCATCGGCGTTGCCGTCCAAAGTTTCGGTGTTAACGCCAATCAGCTCGCCGCCCTGCTCCCGGATGGTCTTGCTCAGCTCCTCCAGCTCCTTCATCTCACCCACGCAGGGCTTGCAGCCGCTGAACCAGAAGTTGATCACGGTGAAGGCGTTGTTTGCAAACAGGCTGCTGTCCACCGGGTTGCCGTCCAGATCCTTGCCCTCAAACTGGGGGAAGGCGTTTTCGCCGGCGGCTGCCTGGCTGGGAGCGGCCTCCTCGGTGGGCAGGGCGCTGATTTCTTCTTCCAGGTCATGAATCTTCTGGGCATGACCCTTGAGGGTCTGATACTCCTCGTCGGAAAGCTCATCCTTGATGCCCTCCACGGCAGCCAGCAGCACGTCGCCGTAGTTGCTGCTGAGGGTATCGTCGGAGACGTTCTTGCTCATGGAAGCAAATACCTTCTCCCACAGTTCCTTGTCCTGGGCGAGAATGGCGTTTTCTTCATCCAGATAATCCTGAACGGTTTTCTGGCTCTGAGCCTCGGTGGCAGTCTCCTGAACGGAGGTGGGTGCCTGGGTGGGAGCCTCGGCGGGCTTCTGATTGCCGCAGGCGGTCAGGGTCAGTGCCAGGCAGGCGATGCCAATCATTGCTTTTTTCATCATAAATTACTCCTTATCCTTTTGAGCTTGTGTAGATTTGTTGCCAAATCCGTATTGATAACTGATTGCGTTTTTGGGGCAGGCCTTCATGCACATTCCGCAGCGGATGCACTCGGAATGGTTGGGGGACTTGGTAACGTCCACATCCATTTTGCAGGCCCTGGCGCAAGCGCCGCAGGAAACGCATTTGTCCTGATCCACCTTCATCTGGAACAGGGATACCCGGTTAAACAGGGCATAGAAGGCACCCAGGGGGCAAATCCATTTGCAGAAGGGGCGGTAGAAGAAGATGCTGCCCAGCACCACCGTCAGCAGCAGGAAGGCCTTCCAGGTGAACAGCTTGCCCAGCGCCGCCCGAATGCCGGCGTTGGCGGCAGCCAGGGGAAGGGCACCTTCCAGCACGCCCTGGGGACACAGGTATTTGCAGAAGAAGGGGTCTCCCATGCCCAGGTCGTTGACCACCAAAATGGGCAGCAGCACCACCATCACCACCAGGATGACGTATTTCAGATAGGTCAGCGGTTTGAGGCGCTTGGTGGAAAATTTCTTGGTGGGGATTTTGTGCAGCAGCTCCTGGAACCAGCCAAAGGGGCACAAAAAGCCGCAGATGACCCGCCCCAGCAGCACCCCCAGCAAAATCAGAATGCCGGTGATGTAATAGGAAAAGCGGAATTTCGAGGAGCCGACCACCGCCTGAAAGGAGCCGATGGGGCAGGCAACCGCTGCACCGG
>URPI01000160.1 GCA_900549705.1 uncultured Eubacteriales bacterium | reverse complement strand
CTGAGACCGTACTGGGTAAATTGCAGCTCCCCCGTGCTTTCGGAAAACCGCTTTCCGTCGTGTAGAATGACCGCATGGCAGTTGGCGCGGACGCCTTTCAGGCTCGTAACCGCGTTCCAGCTGCTTTTCAGCTGCACCAGCGCCGGACGAAGCCGGGTGCAGCTGTGGCCAAAGCTCCGCAGAATTTGATAGCCGGACATGCTGCCCCCCAGCTTCGTCCCCGCAAGGCCGCCGCAGGCGACGATGAGCCTGTCGCACTCCACCGTCTCATCCCCGGAGACAATGCGGAAGCCGGAAGCCGTTTTTTTCACTTTTTCCGCTTCAAATCCCAGCTTTACCGTGATATTCGGATTTTCCAGGGCAAACCGCAGCACATCCACCACGGAATTTGCCTGATCGGAATAGGGGTACACCCGCCCGGAATCCTCCGCCACGGTAAGAAGCCCCAGACTCCGGAACCATTCCAGCGCCGCAGTTGGGGGGAACTTTCCCAGCGCATAGTCGGCAAACCCCGGATTTTCCCCGTGGTAGCCGCCGGATGTCCCGTGGAGATTGGATAAATTGCAGCGCCCGTTGCCGGTGGCCTGAAGCTTGCGCCCCACTCTCGCCTGCCGCTCCATGAGGACGACCTGCCCGCTTTCGTTTTCCGCCGCAGCCAGCGCCGCCGCAATTCCCGACGCCCCCGCGCCGATGATTCCTGTCACCATGTCCGATTCCTTTCCGCCGAAAAGCGTTCCTTTTTCCCTATTATACTCTACCCGCCGCCGTCATACAAGAAAAAATTCTTCCCACCCGGCAAAAGTTGTGGTATAGTACCATTGGTGATCGCATGGAACGAAGCAACATTGAAAAAATCGCCCAGTCCGCCGAGGATCGGCTGCTTCTGGCGAAGCTCTGGGACAAAATGAACGCGGGAATGCGGAAGAATATCCCCGCCGCCACCTGCTTTCTCTCCCCCCGGGAGCTGGAACTGAGCCGGTATCTTTTTGGCACGCCGGAGGGACTACAGGAATTTGGCGGCTATGAAGATGCCGAGCGAAAAATGCTGGTATATCTGCCGGAGTATCTGGATGCCTCCGCTCTGACCCAGGAGGACAGCCCCCTGGTGTGTCTGCGTGCCACCTTTTATCAGGGGGACAGCCCCAGCCACCGGGATTTTCTGGGGGCACTGATTGGCGCCGGCATCAGCCGGGAGAACATCGGCGACATCTGCGTGGGCAAGGGCACCTGTGATTTCTTCGTCACCGCCTCCGTTGCCCCCTTCCTGCTGCAAAGCTTCACCGGAGCAGGGCGCACCCATCTGCATTTGGAGAAAGTGCCGCTCACCCAGGTGCAGGTTCCCGACCCGGAGATAAAGGAAATCCGGGATACCCTGGCTTCCCTGCGGCTGGACAGCGTGATTTCCGCCGGATTCCGCATTGGGCGAAGCCTTGCCAGCACCTATGTCACTGCCGGGAAGGCCGCCATTGACGGTCTGCCCTGCGAAAAGCCGGACAAGATGGTAAGCGAGGGTGCAAAAATCTCCGTGCGGGGGCTGGGCAAAATCAAACTGGCAAAAATCAACGGAACCACAAAAAAGGATCGCATCAGTGTGGTCATTCATCAATATGTGTAAGGCGGCAGTGCCGCCGGACAATGGCGCACGGGGCAGTTGCCAATACGGTAGTTCCCAAACCCGCCCGGTTCATTACCACTCAAAACCGTTTTGCCCACTTGCGGAACGAAAAAGTACATTTTAATTCAAGAGGATATATCATATGGAAGAAATGAAAATGAAAGATGTGATTGCCCGCATCAATGCGCTGGCGCACAAAGCCAAGGTGGAATCACTGACCCCCGAGGAGCTTGCCGAGCGGGACAAGCTGAGAAGAATTTATATCGACTCCATCAAGGCAAACCTGACGGGGCAGCTGGACAACACCTACCTGCTGCGCCCGGACGGCACCAAGCAGAAGCTGGAGAAGAAGAAATGAGTCTGCGGCAGGAAATTGAGCATTTCCGCCCCCAAAATGAGCAGGAGCAGGCGGACAAGCAAGCCCTCTTGTGGTGGCTGGATTCCGGGGTGGATGTCTTCACCCGGCAATGCACCGCCGCCCACCTGACGGCCTCTGCCTGGGTGGTCAGCCCCGACCGGAAAAAAGTGCTGATGATTTATCACAACATCTACCGCTCCTGGGCATGGCTGGGCGGACACGCCGACGGCATGACGGACTTGCGTGCCGTTGCCGAAAAAGAGGTGGGGGAGGAATGCGGTCTGACCCATCTGAACAGCCTCTGCCCCGGCATTTTCTCCTTGGAGGTGCTGACGGTGGACGGTCACGAAAAGCGGGGGCAGTATGTCGGCTCCCATCTGCATCTGAACGTCACCTATCTGTTTGAAGCCGACCCCAGCGCCCCGGTGTTCATCAAGCCGGACGAAAACAGCGGCGTTGCATGGCTGGAAACCGATGCCCTCGCCGCCCAGGTCAGTGAGCCATGGATGATGGAGCGGATTTACCGCAAGCTCATGAACCGAGTGCAGCAAGAATATCCCAATAAGGAGTAACGAACATGGAATTTCTGCCTGTCAGCAAGCAGGAAATGTTGGATCGCGGCTGGGAACAGTGCGATTTTGTATATGTATGCGGGGATGCCTATGTGGATCATCCCTCCTTTGGCCATGCCATTATTTCCAGAATTCTGGAAAGCCACGGCTATAACGTGGGCATCATCTCCCAGCCGGACTGGAAAAATCCAAAATCCATCGATGTGTTTGGCCGCCCCCGGCTGGGCTTTTTGGTCAGCGGCGGCAACATGGACAGCATGGTAAACCATTATTCCGTCACCAAGCACCGGCGGAAAACCGATGCCTTTACCCCCGGCGGGGTGATGGGCAAGCGCCCGGACTATGCCACCATTGTCTACTGCAACCTCATCCGCCAGACCTACAAGGATGTTCCCATTCTGATTGGCGGCATCGAGGCCAGCCTGCGGCGGCTGGCGCACTATGACTATTGGTCCGAGAGCATGAAGCGCTCCATCCTCCTGGACTCCCAGGCGGATTTATTGATGTATGGCATGGGCGAGCGCAGCATTGTGGAAATTGCAGAGGCGCTCAATTCCGGCATGGACGTGAAGGACATCACCTATATCGACGGCACGGTGTTCAAAACCGCCCAGCTGGACGACAGCCTGCCCACCCTGGTGCTGCCCGCCTTCGAGGAATTGAAGCAGAACAAACGTGCCTACGCCGAGTCTTTCAAGGTGCAGTACGGCAACTGCGACCCCTTTACCGCCAAGCGGCTGGCAGAGCCATACGGCAAGGAATATGTGGTGCAGAATCCCCCCCAGAAGCCTCTTACCATGGAGGAAATGGATGCGGTGTACGATTTGCCCTATTGCCGCACCTATCACCCCAGCTACGAAAAGCTGGGCGGTGTCCCCGCCATTGAGGAGGTAAAATTCAGCCTGGTGAGCAACCGGGGCTGCTTCGGCGCTTGCTCCTTCTGCGCCCTGACCTTCCACCAGGGAAGGATTGTCCAGGTGCGCAGTCATGAGTCCATCCTGAAAGAAGCCGAGCAAATGGTGCAGGACAAGGACTTCAAGGGCTACATTCACGATGTAGGCGGCCCCACCGCCAATTTCCGTCACCCCGCCTGCGCCAAACAGATGACCAAGGGTGCCTGCGGCGGGCGGCAATGCCTGTACCCCACCCCCTGCAAAAACATCAACGCCGACCACTCCGACTATGTGGCGCTGCTGCGGAAGCTGCGGAAAATCCCCGGGGTCAAAAAGGTATTCATCCGCAGCGGCATTCGCTTTGACTATCTGCTGGCAGAGCAGAAGCAGACCTTCTTCCGGGAGCTGGTGCAGTATCATGTGTCCGGTCAGCTGAAGGTTGCTCCGGAACACGTTTCCGATGCGGTGCTTTCCCGGATGGGCAAGCCCAGAAATGCGGTGTACAACCGGTTTGTGGAGCAGTATTTCGCTTTGAGCCGCCAGTATGGCCTGGAGCAGTACCTGGTTCCCTACCTCATGTCCAGCCACCCCGGCTCGACCATGAAAGAGGCGGTGGAGCTGGCAGAGTACATCCGGGACATGGGCTACAACCCGGAACAGGTGCAGGACTTCTACCCCACCCCCTCCACCCTGTCCACGGTGATGTATTACACCGGTCTAGACCCCCGCACCATGGAAAAGGTGTACGTCCCCACCGACCCCCACGAAAAAGCCATGCAGCGGGCGCTGATCCAGTACCGCGACCCGAAAAACTACGCCCTCGTGCGGGAAGCGCTGGTGAAGGCGCACCGGGAGGATTTGATCGGTTCCGGAGCAAAATTCCTCATCCGTTCCGCGCCGCCCCGTCCCGTGCGAAAAAAGCCGGGACAGTCAAACGGAAAACGCAAGCCGTCCAAGTAAAGAAACACGCTGCCACTTTGGTTTGTCTCAAGTGGCAGCGTGTTTTTACTTTCTTCTATACAGGCACATTTCGTAGGCAATGCCGTTTTCCTCACCGGATTGCAGCGTTTCCGCCAGATACCAGTCCTTATCCTCGTCCAGATTTGGGAAAAAGGTGTCGGATTCCGGCGTCACATGCACTTTTGTGACGTAAGCGGTGTCGCAGAAGGGCAGCATCTGCCGGTAAACGCTCCCGCCGCCGATGACGAAGCAGCGCTCAGCGGTGCGGGAAAGTGCCGCCGCCTTTTCGGCGCTGTCACAGACCGTAAAGCCGGGAATCTCCGCCCCGCTTCTGCTCAGCGCCACGTTGACCCGCCCCGGAAGGGGCTGTTTTCCCGGGAAATCCTCGATGGTGCGCCTCCCCGCGATCACCATTGCCCCACGGGTGGTTGTCCGGAAGAATTTCCGGTCGGCTGACAGGGC
>URPI01000159.1 GCA_900549705.1 uncultured Eubacteriales bacterium | reverse complement strand
CGCTGCGCTCTGCAACACCCCCGGGGGAAGCCAAGGGGTGGTGGACGGAAGCTGGTGCCACTCAACCGGGTACTAGCGAAAATCCGGGGTTACGGGCGGATAATATCCGCCCCAACAGCTGCGGCGGCAGAGCCGCCGACGGGTCGCCAAGTTGGCGACCCCTACAAATGCAGAAGTTTTTGGCGATTTCCACTCAACGAACTGCTCGGTTGCGTGAGCTGCGGGTCGCCTATTAGGCGACCCCTACAGTGACCGTTTCCAAATCGGTTTCTGCGCGGCAACGAACCGGGCGGGGCAGGGTACTGCCGCCTATGGCATATCTATTCATTCTAATCTTAGCACAGAAATGTGAATAAAGGAAGAACTTTTTTTCAGCCCCTTGCTTTTTTCCGAATCTGCGCTATAATATTAGCACTCAGACTAATCGAGTGCTAAACACACCCATCTGAAAGGAAGCTATTTGATTATGGAAAAAATGCAGTTTAAGGCCGAGTCCCAGCGTCTGCTGGATTTGATGATTAACTCTATCTATACCCACCGGGAGATTTTTCTCCGTGAAATTATCTCCAACGCCAGCGATGCCATGGACAAGCTGGCCTATCTGTCCGTCACTGACGGCAGCATGAACGTCAGCCGGGCTGACCTGAAAATCGCCATCACCCGCAACAAGGAGGAAGGCATCCTCACCGTTTCTGACAACGGCATCGGCATGAACAAGGAGGAAATGGAAGAAAACCTGGGCACCATCTGCAAGTCCGGCTCTCTGGGCTTCAAGCAAGCCATGGAAAAGAACGAGGACATCGACATCATCGGTCAGTTCGGCGTGGGCTTCTATTCTGCCTTCATGGTTGCCTCCTCCGTCACCGTCATCTCCAAGAAATGGGGCGAGGAAACCGGCTGGAAGTGGACTTCCGACGGCGCAGACGGCTACACCATTGAGCCTTGCGACCGGGCAGAAAACGGCACCGATGTGATTATGACCTTGAAGGCCGACACCGAGGAGGAAAAGTACAGCCAGTATCTGGATGAATATGAAATTCGGAATCTGGTGAAGAAGTATTCCGACTACATCCGCTACCCCATTGTCATGGAGGTGGAGAAGTCCCGCCAGAAGGAGGACTGCCCCGAGGACAAGCCCGAGTATGAAACCTACACCGAGATGGAAACCCTCAACTCCATGGTGCCCATCTGGCAGCGTGCCAAGAAGGATGTCACCGAGGAAGAATACGACACCTTCTACCGGGAGAAGTTCTATGACTTCACCAAGCCCCTGCGGGTGATTCACACCAGCGTGGAGGGTGCTGTCTCCTTCAAGGCGCTGCTGTTCGTTCCCGGCAAAGCACCCTATGACTTCTATTCCAAGGACTTCAAGCGGGGCTTGCAGCTGTATTCCTCCGGCGTGATGATTATGGAAAACTGCGAAGACCTGCTGCCGGAGCATTTCCGCTTCGTCCGGGGCATTGTGGACAGCCAGGATTTGAGCCTGAATATCAGCCGTGAGATGCTCCAGCACAACCGCCAGCTGACGGTGATTGCCCGCAGCATCGAAAAGAAGATTAGAAGCGAGCTGAAAGCCATGCTGGAAAATGACCGGGAGAAGTATGAGGAATTCTATTCCGCTTTCGGCCTCCAGCTGAAATACGGCACCGTCTCCGAGTATGGTGCCCACAAGGAAAGCTGCCAGGATTTGCTGCTGTTCTACAGCCACAAGCAGAAGAAGCTCATCAGCCTCAAGGAGTATGTGGATGCCATGCCCGAGGGTCAGGAGAAGATTTACTTCGCCCCCGGCGAGAGCAAGGAGCATCTTTCTAAGCTGCCCCAGGTGGAGCTGCTGGAGAGCAAGGGCTATGACACATTGCTGTTCACCGAGGAGGTGGACGAGTTCGTGCCTCAGACCCTGCAAACCTACATGGAGAAGCACTTCTGCAACATCACCACCGAAGACCTGGGTCTGCAAAGCGAGGACGAGAAGAAGCAGGCCGAGGAAAAGGCCGAGGAGATGAAGGGCTTTTTGACCTTCGTCAAGGAGAGCCTGGGCGACCAGGTGAAAGAGGTTCGCCTGTCCCAGAATCTGGGCAGCTATCCTGCCGCCATGGTTCCCGAGGCAGGCATGAGCTTCGAGATGGAGAAGTACATGAAGCGGGTCAACCCGGAGTTTGCCTATCCTGTGGGCAGAGTGCTGGAATTGAACCCGGAGCATGAGACGGTGAAGACCCTCCAGCGGGTGATGACCGAAGACCCCGTGCTTGCCAAGGACTATGCCCAGCTGCTGTGCTGCCAGGCTCAGCTGATGGCACAGCTGCCTCTGGACGACCCCTTCGCCTATAGCGAGCTGGTTTGCAAGCTGATGAAATAAATTCAGCGACGCTCCGGGGCGTGTACCCATACGGTACCGCCCCGCCCGGTTCGATACCGCGCAATAAAACTGCCCCGCTGTTCGGCGGGGCAGTTGACAAATACCCCAAAATGGGGTATAGTATAGATACAAAGGGTGCTGCCAGCAGGCGGCTCCCCCAATTGTGCAACGAGAAGTAACCGTTTGCTTGGAGGCTTGGCGGTTACTTCTCTTTATTATTCATCATCTGGAAAACCAGGAGAATGACAGTCAGAATGACCGTACAGAACTCAAATAAATTGTCCCATGTTACGTACATATCTGCCACCCCCTCTCTGTTTAGGATTGGGGGTTAATAAAGAGGATTATTACCCCCTGAAAAAAGGTCGAGGGGGAAAACCGCCTACCGGGGTACCGGCAGCACCATGGACAGATTAACACACAATTCGACAAATTGCAAGAAAAATGTCGAATCTTCGCAAAAACAGCAGAGCGCTTTTCCGGCACTCTGCTGTTTTTATTTCCTTTTTCTTTTTACCAGGTTGCGGCAACGGCATAGGTGCCGTCAGCGGGAAATTCGGGGGTGACATCGGAGCCGGTCTGGCACAGCACCAGCTGCCACTGTTCGGCATCCTCGGCCTTATGGAACACCAGCACCGTGCGGTTATCCGTGCCCCACACCCGGAAATGGACAATGTAGGGAGCCTCAGGGCAGGAGATGGCACGCTCCTCAATGACGGTGACCCGATTGGGGTCAACCTTCGTCCCCTCGGCAATCACCTGCTGCTCGGGGTCGTCCAGCACCGCCTGAATGGCATCCTGAATGTCCTGGCTGGTCATGGATTCATGCGTCTCGTAGCTGGCACCGATTTCAACGCCCACCGTGTGCTCCATCACCATCAGCCCCTTGTGCTTGATGGGGGTGTTGTGGGGCAAATCCCAGGTAAAGGTGGTAGTCTCTGCCAGCACCGGCAGCACCAGCAGGGATGCCGTCAGCAAAAGGGTAAGCGCCAGGGTAATTCCTCTTTTCATGATATAATCCTCCTGTTTTTGTGTTAATCTTTGGATTTTTCCGCTTTCAGGGCACGGCGCTCCTCTTTGGTGATTGCCAGCTGGTCGAGCAGCGGAATGTAAATCAGGCAGATGAGCGCCGCCGTGAAGCCGCCGTTATACAGGCAGTAGCCGCCGTGGAGCAGGGGCACCGAGGTCACCAGGGTGTAGTGCATCATAGCGCCCAGGAATGCAAAGGGCCAGCCGTATTTCCGGGTGATGGGGCTCAGGCCGCTGGCGTAGCACAGGCCCACCATGATGGCCTGGGTATTGATGAAGCCGGTAAAATTGCCGCCCACCGATTCCTCCAGCGCCTCAAACAGCCAGGCAGCCGCCACATATCCCAAAATAATGGGGAACACATTCCGGGGATTTGCCCCCACGTTGCAGCAGGACAGCATACAAAACAGAATGCCGAAGGTAACGCCGTTGAAGGCTTCGCCCACGATATTGTAATAGGCCAGGATGAACAGCCCATAAATGCCCACATTCATCAGGAAAATAGCATTGCTGTGGTCTGTGGAAATGCTGACGGGGTGGTCATTGCTCCAAAGCATTTTCCAGTATTCCCGGAAGCTGCCGCCCATCAGCAGGGCAAGCACCACCATCGCACCGAACAGGACGAGACAGAAAGCATTTGCAATGACGGTGGAGCCGACCGCCAGGGTCTCGGCAGCAGGGGCAGCGGGCAGCTCCACCCCTGTGGTTTTATACAGCATGGCTTGCAGAAAAAAGGCAATCATGCCCACCGGCAGCGCCGCACTGTACAGCGCATAGCCCTGATGCACCAGGGGGGAGTGAACCAGTCCGGCAGGGGTGCAGAAGCCGATCAGCAGACCGATGCCCATCGCCAGCGCCACACCGGGCAGGGTGAAGCCCACGGTTTCGGGATGGAGGTAACGCAGCGCCAGCTCGGAAATCAGGGGGGCAATGCCGGTGGAGAACAGCATGGCGTTGACATGGCTGCCCAGCCGCTCCTTTTTCACGGCGCAGTAGAGCCACACGCCCAGAATGGTGGGGATAATGTTGAGCACATTGATGCCCCAGGAGCCAAAGCCCACCGTCAGAATAACGGCCTGGGCAGAAACATGATTGGCCTTTGCATCCAGCAGGACATAGAGCGCCAGACACATGAGACCCACCAAGCCCATGTTCAGGAAGGTGGCTGCATAGCCGCCCACTGCAAAATAGTTGGTGGAAACCTTGCAGGGGCTGGACAGGATCCGATAGAAGCCGGAAAGCATTTTGGCTCTGTCCGGCATCAGGGGAGCCGCAATCAGAAACGCGGCGACAAAAAGGGCGAAAAAGAGATTCAAAAAGTCGCTTTCGGCTCGTTTATTTAATTTCTTCAATCATCTATCATCTCCAAAGTATATCGGGCGGCAGTGCAAAGCCGAGGGGCAGTTTGTTGATACGCAACTGTGTCTCCATTTGCCAACGCCCCGTAGTAGACTGTTCTGACTAATAATTTATGAACAGCCAACGGCGATGCGTCTCTTGGCTTCCCCCGAG
>URPI01000158.1 GCA_900549705.1 uncultured Eubacteriales bacterium | reverse complement strand
GAATGTAGCCTGCAATATTGGAAAATAAATTTGTGTCTTTAAGCGAATTTGCAAGGCCCCAATCTTACCCAATTTTGAAAATGCCGGTTGCTTCCAGGATAATCAGCACAACCACCACAGCCAGCAGCCCGCAGGAAATCCACAGGATAATATCCACTTGCTTGACGGTTATGGGAAGCTTTCCGTACAGCTGCTTCTTTTTAGCATCCATGGCGGCAGAGAACGCATCCAGCTGCTTTTCGCGCCGGTTCAGTTCCTGCTCCTTTTCCTCCAAAAGCCGCTCTTTTTCCTGAAGCTCCTGCTGATTCATTACTTCTTCGCCAGGTACTTCCGAATATCCAGAGCAACAGCCACAACGATGACCAGACCCTGCACGATGTAGTTGTAGTAGGGGTTGACGCTGAGGAACTGCAGAATAATCTTCAGCAGCTCAAACACCAGCACGCCCACCAGGATGCCGGGGACAGTACCGATACCGCCGGTGGTGGAAACGCCGCCGATGGTGCAGCCTGCAATGGCTTCCAGCTCGTAGCCGGTGCCCATACTTGCGGAGGAGCCGCCGGACTTACCAGCCAGCAGGTAGCCTGCGAAGGCATACATAATGCCGGCAGTGATATAAATCCAGATGGTGGTCTTGGTGGTGTTGACACCGGAGACCTCAGCTGCCACCTCGTTGCCGCCGATGGCGTACATATACTTGCCGTGACGGGTCTTATTGTAGATAAACCAGAACAGCAGGCCAAAAATCAGCGCCACAAAGGCCAGATACGGAATATGGAAGCCGCGGACATTGCCCACGCGACCGGTAATCAGCTTGGTGTAAATCTTCTGGAATCCGCCGATGGGCTGTGCATCGGTCAGCACCAGGGCGATGCCGTAGATAATGGTCTGAGTGCCCAGGGTTGCAATGAAGGGGGGCACATGGAGCTTTGCGATAATCAGGCCGTTGACCAAGCCCACCACAAAGCCAATGGCAAGGACAATCAGCAGCACCAGGAAGATGTTCATTTCGGGAACGCTCTTCCACATCCGGCCGGTGTAGTCGCCACGCTGGCACAGAACACCGGCAATACAGGCTGCCAGACCCACCTGACGACCGGCGGACAGGTCAGTGCCCTTGGTAATCAGACAGCCGGACACGCCCAGTGCAATCAGGAAACGGACGGCGGTGTTGCTCAAAAGGTTGCTCAGGTTGCCCCAAGAGAAGAAGTTGTCCACCACGCAGCCAACAACGATGGCTGCCAGAACCAGAATCACTGCAATGGGATTGCCCTTAATAACATCCCATGCCTTTGTACCAGCATTTTGTTGTTTCAATTTCGTTCCATTCATTATGTCTAGCCTCCGCTCGCTCACTCAAACTTTGTGGCCAACGCCATGATATTCTCCTGGGTTGCCTCTTTCCCGTCCACGAAGCCGGTCACTCTGCCATCGCACATGACCATCACGCGGTCGGACATACCAATCAGCTCACTCATTTCGGAGCTAATCATGATGATGCCCTTGCCCTGCTTTGCCAGTTCCGCAATGATGCAGTAGATTTCATACTTTGCGCCCACGTCGATGCCGCGGGTAGGCTCGTCCAGAATCAGCACATCCGGGTCATTTGCCAGCCAGCGGCCAATGAGCACCTTCTGCTGGTTGCCGCCGGACAGGGTTTTAATCAGGGTCTTGGAGGAGGGTGTTTTGATGTTCATCTTGTGAACATTTTCCTGCACCAAATTCTCCACCTTTTTGTTGTTGATGGAAATACCGAAGTCCAGATACTTTTGCAGAGAAGAAACAGAAATGTTGTCTGCCACGCTGAGCACGCCCATGATACCGCTGCCGCGACGGTCTTCCGTCAGCAGGGCAACGCCATTGTCAATGGCATCCTTGGGGCGGTCAACCTTCAGCTCCTTGCCCTTGTAGTAAATGGTGCCCTGCTCATGGGAGCGGATGCCGAACAGGCCTTCCATCAGCTCGGTACGCTGTGCGCCCACCAGGCCGCCCACACCCAGAATCTCGCCCTTGTGCAGCGTGAAACTGACGTTGCGGAAACTCTTGGGATTGATGGAGGTGAAGTTCTCCACCCGCAGAATTTCCTCGCCCACCACGTTCTCACGGGGCGGATAGAGGTTGGTCAGCTCACGACCCACCATCTGGGTGATAATCTTATCGGTGGTCAGATCCTTGGCTTCCCAGGTGCCGATGTACTGGCCGTCACGCATGATGGTCACTTCGTCACCGATGCGGAGAATCTCGTCCATCTTATGGGAGATGTAGACGATTGCCACATTTTCGGCCTTCAGGTCTTCAATGATGCGGAACAGGGCTTCCACCTCGTTCTGGGTCAGAGAAGAAGTAGGCTCGTCCAGAATCAGAACCCGGCAGTTGGCAGAGACAGCCTTGGCGATTTCCACAGACTGCATCTGAGAGACGCTCAGCTCGCCTACCTTCTGCCTGGGGTCAAAATTCATGCGCACCTTTTTCAGCAGCTCTGCCGTATCGGCGTACATCTTATCGTGGTCAATCATGGGAATGATGCCCAGAAATTTTTTCATGGGGTAACGACCCAGGAAGATGTTCTCGCCCACGGTACGGGCGGGGATGGGCTGAAGCTCCTGATGAACCATGGCGATGCCTTTTTTCAGGGCATCCATGGGGTCCTGGATGGTAACGGGCTGACCATCAATCTTAATCTGCCCTTCATCCATCTTATAGATACCAAACATACACTTCATCAGCGTGGATTTACCGGCGCCGTTTTCGCCCATCAGGGCGTGAACCTTACCGGGATGAAGCTTCAGCTGGGCATGATCCAATGCTTTCACGCCGGGAAATGATTTGCATACATCCGTCATTTCCAGCACATATTCGGACATGCGTTGAACCTCCTTTGTTTCAAGAAAGAAACGGGTGAGCCGTTAGACCCACCCGTCGCCCTCATTTGTTTATGAGCTCATTGCGATGGAATCGCTGACGGTAGAAGCTTAGTAGTTGGCCTCAGCGTAAGCCTTGTCGACCTTCACATAGTCAACCCAGTAGTAGTTGTCGATTGCTTCGCCGTTCAGAGCAGCAACAGCAACGTCAACAGCCTTGTGGGACTGGCCAATGTGGTCGTTCAGAACGGTACCGGTCATTTCGCCGTTCTTAATCAGCTGAACAGCTTCTTCCAGAGCGTCAACGCCCAGAACATAGATGTCTTCACCGACAACGCGGCCAGCAGCCTGGATGGCAGCAACAGCGCCCAGAGCCATGCCGTCGTTGTTGCAGAACACGACTTCCACATCGTAGCCGTGAGCGGTCAGTGCGTTAGCGGTCAGCTCCTGACCCTTGGCCTGCTGCCAGTTACCAACCTGGTCGTCCAGGCACTTGACTTCGTAGCCAGCGTCCTTCAGAGCCTTGACGGAGAACTCGGTACGGTACTGAGCGTCGATGTTCTCGGGGTCGCCCTCGATCATGATGTAGCTGATGACGCCATCGCCATTGACATCGCCGTGGTTGTCCAGGGAAGCAACAATCTCGCCCTGGAAGGTGCCGGACTGACGAGCGTCAGCGCCAACGTAGCAGACGGTGGGGTTGTCCAGGATGCCCTCGTAGGCTTCGTCCAGGGTCTTGCCGTCCTTGTCGTAAGCCAGAGGCTCACGGTTGATCAGAACCAGGGGAATGCCGGCTTCCACGACCATGTCGATGATGGCATCGGCGGAGGAGGTCTGCACCAGGTTCAGGATGATAACATCCATGCCCTGGGTGATGAAGTTCTGAACCTGGTTGGTCTGCTCGGCCATGTCGTTCTTGCCGTCGGCCATGGTGATGTCATACTTAACGGTATCGGTTTCCAGAGTCTTGAAGTAGTCCAGGATTTCGTTGCGGTACAGGGTCATGAAGTTGTCATCGAAGGTGTAGATAGAGCAGCCGACCTTGTAGGTCTTCACGTCAGCAGCGGAGGCGACGCAAGCCAGGCTCATGACCATGACAACAGCCAGTACGAGTGCGAGGAATCTTTTCATTGATTTACGCTCCTTTTATAATAATTTTCCTGTGTTTGAAGGAGGAGTTTCATGCCCTCTCCTTTGGCGCTGTAAACATTCTACCACCCTTTTATCCATCTGTCTACAGCAAAATACCATTTTCCGCATGGCATTATAGCCAATATTTTGTGCAAATTTTTGTGAAATATTTTTTCAGCTCTATTTCGACATGAAGATTTTTTTCATAGCAACTGTGTTGCCGTGAAAAAATCCCCTGGATTTCTCCAGGGGATGGGTGCTAGCGTTCTTCTCGGAAATAGGACTGGCCCAGGCTTTCGGGGGGCTGGGTCTCCCGCTTGTTGCGCATACTGGTCATCACCAGCACCACAATGGTGACAACATAGGGAAGCATCTTATACAGCTCCTTCATTGCCATATTGGAGCTGGGCAGGAACAGGTACAGAATGTACAGTCCGCCAAAGAGGATGGAGCTGATGATGCCCACATTGGGCCGCCAGATGGTGAAGATAACCAGGGCGATTGCCAGCCAGCCCCGGTCACCGAAGCCGTTGTTGGACCAAACGCCGTTGGCATAGTCCATGACATAGTACAGGCCGCCCAGGCCAGCCACCATGCTGCCAACGATGGTGGCAACATATTTATACCGACCGATGTTGATGCCGGCGGCATCCGCCGTGGCAGGATTCTCGCCCACCGCCCGCAGGTGCAGGCCCACCCGGGTGTGCCCCAGCACATAGGAGGCAATCAGCGCAATGGCAATGGCAAGATAGGCCAGGAAGCCATAGGAAAACAGCATCTGCCCCACCACGCCGGTCTTGTCCGCAAAGGGCAGCGTCCGGCGGAAATAGCTGCTGGTGGCAGACAGGGCAATGGAGGGCACGTCCGCGCCGGTCAGCTTAATCAGGGAGCCACCGAAGAAATTGACCGGCGCGGAC
>URPI01000157.1 GCA_900549705.1 uncultured Eubacteriales bacterium | reverse complement strand
ACCGGCAATCATAATTTTGAAAAATTCGCTGCGCTCTGCAACACCCTTTCAGGGGCGCCGAGGGCGCTTTGCGCCGGTGAGTTTATGGAAATTACACGGTGGGAACCAGGTGCAGCATCCGAACGGGAATCCGGTGCCCGTCCACCACGGTGCCGAAGTCCAGCTGGAAGGTAGCTCTGGTGCCGGATACGTCCACATCCAGGGCAGTCTCGCTGCCATCGGCATCCAGCAGCATCACCTTGTAGCCATCCAGCAGGGAGGCAGGAACGGTGAAATTGGTCTTGCCGGTGTCCTGTGCCAGACGGGCATCAAACTCGAAGCTGACGCAGATAATCTTTTCGCCGTTTTTCAGCTCGCCCTGACGGAACAGCAGGTCGCCCTCGGGTGTCCAGCCGGTGATGGGCTTGGTGACCACATTGCTGACCATTTCCAGGCGGGTGTCATCGCTGGTCTGACCGCAAACGGGGCAGACGGTGTACTGCACGGGCTTTTCCTCCCCCTCCACGTTCAGCAGGAATTCCCACTTGGCGCAGTCGGTGGTCTTGGTGTGGGTGCAGCCGGGGCGCTTGCAGGGAGCGCTGTTCATCCACTTGCCGGCGGGGGTCCACTCGGCGTACCAGTGGGACAGCGGTGCCACCTTGTCGGTGATGACCTGGGTCTTGCACACGGTGCAGGTGTAGGTGGTGTAGCCCTCCCGGAAGCAGGTGGGGCTGGTGACAACACCCTTATCGAAGGTGTGAGGCAGCTGCTCTACCACGGTCTGGGGAACCAGCACCTCGCCGCAGCCGGGACGACCGCAGTGGGAGCCGGCGGTCAGACCGCTATGGGTGCAGGTGGCAGGAACTGCCGCATCCTCAACAGGCAGGTGACCCAGGGGAGCGCCGAACTCCTGCTTGCAGTCGCCGCAGACGGCGGCGGTGGTGCAGGTGGCGTTCTTGCTGGCGACATGGCTGCTTACGTCCCTGAACTGTCCGTCGCTGGTGTAGCGCAGCTGCTTGTGTCCGTTGTTGCACACAAAATACTGCGCGTGCTGGGTTTCACTGATTTTGGCATATTCAGCGGTGGCGTACAGACCGGTGAAGGTCAGGCCTTCGCTCTCACATTGCTTGCAGCCTCCGGTGGTGCAATCTGCCATTGCGGCAACGGACATGGCGGCAGTCAGCGCCGCGGCCAGTGCAAGGGAAATTACACGGGAAACGATTCTTTTCATGTTTTTTCCTCCTTTTATTCTGCGTTGCATATCGCATTGTTGGGAAAGAATCCCAGCCATCACGGAAAAATCCGGAATGGCAGGAAAACCTTTCCTTATTTTCATTCTATCACAAAAAACACGTTTATTCAAGAAAATTAGGATTTTCTTAATAATCATCCAGCGATGCAGGCAAACGCCCGCAGCCGATGAACGGCCACGGGCGGACTGAAATTTTATCAAAAAAGATTGTTCGCTGCTTACTGCATATACTCCCTGCCCAAGTAATCCCGCATGGCGTAGTAGTTGGGCAGGTTCCGCCAGCCGTGGCCGCTGGCCGTGCTGGGATTGCTGATGACCACGTTGGTATCGGGAAGGGCATCAATCAGCGCATACTGGTCATAGGCGCTGCGTTCGCCCACCCACAGATTTTTCAGCCAGGTCATTTGCTTGATTGGCTCCACGCTGGCATCTGCCTGGGCATCACTGATGTTGATGTCCTGCAAGGCGGTGCAGCCCAGCAGGGGCGCATAGTCCCGAATGATGCAGTGGTCAATTTCCAGGTAGATGAGTTCCTTGCAGTTCTCGATGGGGTCGATGTGCTGCACCTGCGTCCAGGCCAGAATCAGGTATTTCAGGTGGGGCATATAAGAGACGAAATCAATGGTCTTGATGGTGGAGTGCCCCAAATCGATGCACACCATGTCCTCGCAATAGCGCAGGGGAGCGACGTGCTCCTCTTTGAAATAGTACTCGCCCTGGTCAATGGGCATGAACTTTGTCTCGTCGGTGCGGGACTTACAGTTGGAGGTAAACACCACCGTCCACACCACCTTATACTGGCTGCGGACTTCCTCCCGGTAGGCGGCCATCTCCTCGTTGTCAATGCTGCCGCTGTCCACAATCAGCTTCTGAAGCTGGGGAAAGCGGTCGGCAATCTCTTTGGCCTGGTCAATGCCGCTGATGGGCGCGTTGGAGATGTCAACCTCTGCGGCATCGTCCCGAAAGGTCTTGCCAAAGAAGCTCACATCCCAGTGAATGCTGACGCTCGGGTATTCCGTCCGCAGCTGCAGCAGCTCTGCCCCGGTTGCATCGGGGTCGTGAATGGTCAGGGTTTGCAGCTTGGGCATGGCGGCAAGCCCCACATTCAGTTCGGCATAAGCCGCGCCGGTGACCTCCAGCTCCACGTCATCTGCGGAGAAGGGCGTGCCGCCGATGGCTTGCAGATATTCCACCTTCCATTGGGGGTGGGACTGTTCCAGCTGCTGCATCAGGGTAAATTCCTTGCAGCTCCGGCCATCTACTTCTGCCAGGCAGGGCATATTTTCCAGATTGCTGACATCGGCCTGGGACAGACTGCTCACCGTCACGGTGGTGGTATCGGGGTCATAAAGCGTACCGGCAACAGGAATCTGATAGCGGAAGGTGATATTGGGGTATTCCAGGTATGCTTTTTTCAGCGCGGCATAGTCCGTGCAGCTGCCGGCATCCACGGTTTTCAGGTTGGGGAAATAGCGCAGGCATCCCACATCGCTGTCGGAGAACCGGGTGACGGTGATTTCGGTGCTGCTGCTGTCAAAATAGTTCCCGGCCATGGGCACGCTCCAGATGATGTTGGTGCGGGGGATTTTCCAGCCCAGGGTTTCGTATTCTGCCGTGGTGATGGCCTGACCCCGCAAATCCAGGGTCTCCTGATTCTTCGGGAACAGCTGTCCGCCCAGAATCACATAGTTTTTCAGAAGAAAATAGCTGACTGCCAGAATAACAGCCAGAGTAATCACCAAAATGGTTGCAAGAATGGTACCAATCATGCCCTTGTTTCTCATGTTGCGCTCCTTTATGTGCCCATGCACATTCTCTGTTCATAATAAGTCACGCTACATTATGCCTGTTTTCATTGGGAAAGTCAAGGGCGGGGTGAAAAGGGAAAGAAAAAAGATGGGTTTTACCGCTTTTTCCCAGGGTTACTCTGGGGAGGAGGGGGCTTTTTCCTTGGGAATGGTGATGGTCAGCACAATTTGGCTGTCCGTTTCCCGGCGTTCGGATACGGCAGGAATGCCGTTCCGCTGAATGCGGGACAGGGACTGGGTGAGGCTGTTGAGAAACGCGCCGACGTTTGCCCGGGCAGCGGCCTCCGGCTTCCCCCTGAGCAGGGAAGCAATGTACTTTTCCGTTTGGGCAACGCTCATGCTCTGACGGCTGATTTCCCGGATGGCGGTGAGCTTCAGTGACTCGTCCGGGAGCTTCAACAGGGCGCGCCCGTGGCGCTCGGTGAGGTTTTCCTGCCGCAAGGCTTCCAGCACCGGCTGGCTGTGGCGCAGCAGCCGCAGCTTGTTTGCGATAGCGCTTTGACTCTTGCCCAGCAGTCGGGCAGCTTGCTCCTGGCTCATGCTGCCCAGCTCCATGAGCTTCTGGATGCCGCTGGCTTCCTCGATGAAGTCCAGGTCCTGCCGCTGCAAATTTTCCACCAGGGCGGCAAGGCTGGATTCCCGGTCGTCCATCTGCATGACAATGCAGGGAACCTCGGTAAGCCCTGCCAGCATGGCAGCCCGCAGCCGCCGCTCTCCGGCTACCAGCTCATAGCCCGTGCCCACCCGGCGCACGGACAGGGGCTGCAAAATGCCGTGCTGACGGATGGAGCCTGCCAGCTCTGAAAGACTGTCCTCGTCAAATACCTGCCGGGGCTGGGAGGGGTTCGGCTGAATCCCCTTGGGCGGGAGGAAAATCACTCTGCCGGACTCCAGATATGTTTTCAGCTTTTGACACTGCATAACGCGCTGCCTCCTTGTGTGTAAGTCGCTGCATCTGTTCGTGGCTATCAGTATAAGCACTGCGCGGCGGAAAATACCACGAAATTTGAGCCTGGGGGTGGGGAAAGTTTTGACTGCGGTTTTGCACACGCTCCTGTGGGGGCGACGGGTATGTCGACCTGTCGGCGGCTCTGTCGCAGCAATCGTACCACCCCCTGTAGGGGCGGATTCTATCCGCCCAAAAGGCAGCGGCACAGAGCGGTTGGGCGAATGGAACCGGGCGGGTTAGGGAAATACCGTGGGGGGAATCAGTCGCTGTGGTTGTCGGGGCGGCTTGCCCGCCGCGGGCATATAACAACAATCTGTTGTGGTTGCTGTTGCGGTTGAGGTTGCTGTTGTGGTTGCTGTTGTGGTTGTAGTTGGATACCTATTGGTATCATTTGATGTTTTTGTTTGGGTGCTGTCAGAAAGGGGTGCAAGCCATTCGTCAAAGGGAAGGGGAAGCGTAGTAATCGAGAATCGCGCTGACCAGGATTCCTTTTTTCGTTGCTCAACTCCTCAAAGACATTGCGCATCTCAAAGTAAAGCATGACCCCGGGTTTTTGTTGTGCCATGGATGTTCCTCCTTTTGTGAACTTATAGTTTCTTTTAGTGAACTTATTATAGTACATATGTTTGTGGATGTCAATAGGAAAGATTACTTTTTAAAACATAAAGTAAAATAAAAAGCACAATCCCGGTGCATCATTGCGCGGCGGCACTTCGTGCCAGCGGGTCGCCAGGTTGGCGACCCCTACATGGCGAGTGCGATTTTGCAACCGCTCCCAGATTTTGAAGCGCACCGTAGGGGTCGCCTATTAGGCGACCCGCCAGCCCCCGGTTTCCACCGCACCGGGTAGGGGCGGCTCCTTTCGCCTCCCGAAGCGAACGCAACTGAGCGGTACGATGAATGGAAATCGCCAAAAACTTCTGAGTTTGTAGGGGTCGCCAACCTGGCGACCCGAGCG
>URPI01000156.1 GCA_900549705.1 uncultured Eubacteriales bacterium | reverse complement strand
TCCCCCCGGGGGAAGCCAAGCGGTGCAAACCTTTAGCCTGTACGCTCTACTACAGGTAGCGCGTGCGATTGACGCACCGCGTTGTTCCGTCAGCTTTGGGCATCTGTAGCCGCCGCTGCAATCTCAAAACATTTCACTGCGGCATAAAAAACTCCCTCCCGTTGTTCACGGGAGGGAATTTGTGTTAAGAGAATAATTACTTAACGGCAATCAGCAGCAGGCCGAAGACGTTGGTGGTAACAACAACGCCGTCAGCGGTGTTCTCAGCCTCAACGGCGTGGGCAACAGTCTGGCCGTCAACCTGCTCCAGGACAACAGCGGAGACTTCCATCTCAGCGGTGACACCAGGAATCTCCAGGGTCAGGACAACGCTGCTCTCCTTGGCAGCTGCAACCAGAGCCTGGTTGGGCTCCAGCTTGACCATGGTGCTCAGCTTGTAGTCGGTCAGGTCAACATTCTCCAGGCCCAGGCTCTTGACATAAGCGTCAATGCTCTCAGCCCCGGAAGCGGCGGCGTAAACGTCAGCCACGAACTGGTCGGCCTCAACAGCCTCCTCCAGGGTGGTCACACGAACGGTCAGCTCCTCGTTCTCCACCAGCTCGGTCTTGGAGTCGATGACCTTGACGGTGATGTCAGAGGAGACGGAGGGGCTCTTCACGCCAACGCTGGGAACAACAACGCTGGGAACGGAGACACTGGGAACAGAGACGCTGGGGACAGCGGCCATGGCACCGGTCAGCATAGCGCCAACCAGCAGGACACTTGCAATTGCTGCAACAAACTTCTTCATAATTGTTTCCTTCTTTCAAAGAATTTTATTTATTACTTCCGCTGCTTTGACTGCGTGTTTTGTCATAACCACCGTAGCCATAACCACCGTAGCCGTAGCGGCGAGAGTAACCATTTTTAGTCTTTTCGCCCATGTCCACGCTGTTCAGCACGAAGCCCAGGAAAGACTTGCTGGCGCGGTTGACGAAATGATAGCATTCGGAGACATCTCTCCGGTCGGTAAAGCCTGCGCGGACGACAATCACGGAGCCGTCGCACATGGGGGCAATCTTCAAGGAGTCTGCCACCACCAGCACAGGGGGAGTATCCACAATGATGTAATCGTAAATTTCCCGGCACTGAGAGATAATCTGATCCAGCACGCCATTTTCCAGCAGGAAGCTGGGGTTGGGCAGGGTACTGGTCACCGGGAGGATGTAAGCGTGAGGAATGTTGGTGCGGTAAATGACATCCTGGAGACCGGCACGGCCAGCCAGCACGTCTGCAATGCCGGGAATCCGGGCACCACCAGGGCACAGGTTGTATTTTCTGCGGTAGGTGGAGTTACGCAGGTCGCAGTCAATCAGCAGCACCCGGGCACCGGAAGCGGCAATGGAACGAACCAGGCTGAGGCTCACAAAACTCTTGCCCTCGTTGGGCTCACAGCTTGTAATCATGATGCTCTTAATGTCCTTGCCGCACAGGGACAGGTTGACACGCAGCTGGTTGATGGACTCGGCGGCGGCAAAGGGCAGCTCCGGGAGGTTTTCAAAGGTTACGGAATTCATTCGGCATCCTCCTTAGCTGTTCTGTGAGTACGTTTGGCTTTGTTATCAAGCTGTACAGAGGGAACGACTGCCAGCGGCATCATGCCGAAGTACTTCTGCATGGCATCGGCATCCTTGAAGCTTCTATCGCTGAGGTAAACAATGACCAGCACGGCAGCGCACAGCACAAAGCCCAGAATTGCGCCCAGCAGGGTGTTTTTCACAATGCTGGGGCCGGCAGGGGCAGTGGGGAACAGCGCAGTAGACACCAGGTTGGGCGGCTCGTTCTCCATGATTTCCGGCAGCATCAAAATAGCTTGGGTTGCCAGCTCGTTTGCCACATCGGTGGCAAGCTGGGGGTCGGTGCTGGTGGTGGTAATCTGGAGAATGCGGGTATCGGACTTGGTGGTAATGGAAATCATTTTCTGCAGCTGCTTGACAGACTTGTTCAGGTTCAGGTTTTCAATCACCTTTTCCAGCACCGGGCGGCTGAGCATCAGTTCCATGTAGTCGGATTTGACGGCGCTGCCCAACTGCAAGTCGGCCAGGTTGACCACAGAGTTGTTGGAAGCGGAAACCACATAGAGTTCAGCGGAGGTCTTGTAAACGGGCTTAATGAAGCAGGCTGTCCACGCGAAGGCCGCTGCACCGCCAATGACCAGGCACATGACCAGAAGCCAAATTCGGTTGAGGAACACATAGAACAGCTCAACCAGGTCAATTTCGGTATCATCGCTGCCCGCATTTTCCACAACGACGCTTTGGTTTTTGTTTTCTTTCAATGGATTACCTCATTTCTTTCTTTGTATAGAACAGCTGCAAAATTGCATTTTGCAAACTGTCTGCATCCGGCTCAAAGGCCATAAACTCACCCTGCAGGAAGGCTTCGCCCTCGATGTGCAAAGAGGGAAGCTGCTGATACTGATCCGTCAGTTCTTTCAGCTCCAGAATCTCTGCGCTGCCAAGGTCAGTGACTGCATAATCGGAAACGGCATTGAACGCTACGATGCAATCGTTGCCGCTGAGGGTGTGGAGCTTTTTGGTGGCAGCTTCCAGCACCAGGTTTTGCCGCTCCATGCGGGCGATGTTGGTCTGGTCATCGACACCATGCCGGGTGCGCAGCAGCTTATAGGCCTGCTTGCCGGTCAGGTTCAGATGAGCACCCTCTACAAAGGCGGGATCCAGATTGGTATAGTCCCGGGGGATGGTCACTTCAATGCCGCCGATGGAATCCACAACGGCGCTGATGCCGCCCATGTTCAGGGCGTAATAGCCCTCGATGGGGGAGTCTCCCAACAGGTGGGAAACCGCCTTCACTGCATTGCGGCAGCTCTTGCGCAGCCCATCGCCGTAAGCGTGCGCCAGGGCAATCTGCTGGCGCTCGGTGGAGAGCACGTCGCCCAGCACACCCAGCACATTCACATCGGTGAGGGTATCTCGGTTGATGGGGAGCAGCTGCCAGGTTTGCGCCGCAGCGTCCACCACCAGCAGCAGCTGGGTATCTGCCTGTCCGCCCCGCCCGGGTCGTGCCCGTACCGGGTCGTCGCAGTCAACGCCCAGGAAAAGGTAGGCCTTGACGTTGGGGTTGCGCTGGTAGGTATCGTCTCCGATGATAAGGACAGAAGTGTCGGAAGCAAAGCCGGTTGGCGCTGTCAGGTTGGTGGCAACGATGGGGGCTGTTACGTTGGTTGGCTCCATGGAGCTATAGGGCACCTGCTGCTGGGGGACCACTCGCTTCGACTCCATATACTTGAGGCCAAAGCCAACCCCGGTGAAAGCAGCTGCCACGCAGACCGCCGCTGCGGACATCCGAAGAATGTCTTTCTTTTCAATCTTTTGTTTCGTCGTACACACCTCACTTTTTCCGTATACCTTCTAATACTATACACACTTTTATTGCGTATTGCAAGCACTTTTTTTGCGTTTTGTGAATAAGTTTTCGTGGAGAGGCCAGCGGAGATATTGCAGTTTGCACAATTTATTTCCGGTAAGATTTATGAGAAAAACCGTGTCCCCCGGATTTGCCCCATTGTGCGGCCTCCCCGGATGTAAATTGACAGAATTCCCCACCGGCTGTGGAAAACACAGGTGAAAATCCCTGCGTCAGCGGTGTATAACTGCCGTTTTTGCACAGGATTTTTCACGTTTATCCACAGTATCCCCACCCTTATCCCCAAGAGTTATTCACACTATCCACAGGGTTTTCCACAGGCCTTCCTGTGAATTATGAACAAGCACCTATGTTCGCATATAAAAAAAGCGGAGACTCAGAAAGTCTCCGTCTGCTGTAATTTTGTTGTATTTCTTTTGATAATCACAGAAAATTGGGCTGCTTGAGCAGAAAAACGTTTCGTTTTCCCCTTCCCTGCTGCTGCACTCCGCTGCCTTTCGGGCATTCGCGTGTTAAATTCCTGCCGGATGGCAGTTATTCACATCTTTCACCGATGTGGAGATTTCCCTTCACAGGCTGTGGATAACTGTGGAAAAAGCCCGAAGGGTAACGGCTTTTGATTCTTGTAGTAGACTGTCCTGACTAAATAATTTACGAACAACCAACGGTGATGCGTTTCTTGGCTTCCCCCGGGGGAAGCCAAGGGGTGCTAACTTTTAGCGTGTACGCTTCTACTACAGGTGGCGTGTACGCGCAGCAAACCGCTCTATTCCATCAGCAGTCCCACCAGTTCCAGCAGGGTGGTGCCGATTTGCTGTTCCTGCACCATGAGCTGTGAAAAAATCTGCCCAAATTCTCCGTCACCGGCGCGGCTGCGCAGCCCCTCCCAGATTTTGCGGCTGCGGCGATAGCACAGTGCCAGCCCTCGCTGAAGATTTTCCTCCTTCCAGCCGACAGGGCTGGGTCTGGATTGCTCCCCCTGCAAGTGGGCAATGCCGGCCAGCGCCCGGGAAACGGCCTCCTCCTGCTGTGCCAGTCCCATCAGGCGGCATTGGAGCTTGCCGCCAGGCAGCTGCCGCAGGCAGGCTGCTGCCTCCCGGCTCATCCGCAGTAAATCCGGCAGGGTTACTCCCGTTTTGCCGCTGACCCGCTGCCAGACCCGTGTTTCCATGTCATCCATCCCATGCGGCCTCCTCTAAAAAAGATGTCCTTTCCATTTTATCCAGAGAATGGGGAATTTGTGTGGAAAAAATAATTTACTTTTCCGTTCATTTGTGCTATTATTGTTTAAAAACAGGCGGAAAATACTTGCCTATGGATGCCAGGAGGAAGCCACCATGCCCAGAACCAGCACAAAACCAGAGGAAATCCTCAAATTTGTCAATGAATTTGTCCAGGAAAACGGCTATTCTCCCTCCGTGCGGGAAATCGGTGAGGCCGTGGGACTGCGCTCCACTGCCTCGGTAAGCTATCACTTGCAGGCGTTGCAGGCCAAGGGCTTCCTGGGCGCGGCGGGGCAGAAG
>URPI01000155.1 GCA_900549705.1 uncultured Eubacteriales bacterium | reverse complement strand
GACGTTTTCCCGAAAAGGAGCCTTACAAAGCGGTGTGGTGTAAGAATCGAATAGGCGGATTGGTGTAGTAGGCACACCGAACTCCCAAAACGAAGATACGGCAGCTATGTTGCGAAAAACAACGTAGCTGCCGCTTTTTGTTTCATATAAGGATTTTATGCTACCAATCGGCGTTCCATGCGGTTAAATCAGCTTGTCGCTGGTGATTATAAAATGCACCTTGATTCAGCATACGCCAAAATTTACGCCAATGATTCATAGCACACGTTCCACCCAACGCAGTGCAGCGTTAAGACGATCACTTTGCCGGTCATGATGGCCGTAGTCATCCAGCACAGTTTTGGCTCCACATGTCGCTTGCAGGGCAGTGTGGACTCGTTGGGCATAGCTATAGGCATCACACAGGCGGTTGTTGTGGCCTTTGCCCTCCCGGATACCATTTTGCAGATAAACCTGTGCGGAGTGGTTTTTGGGGACATGTTCCTCTATGAAATCGGCAACACCCGGATACCAGAACGACCCACAGAGGGAAAATACTGCAGCAAAGGCATCTGTTTCCCAGAGACTCATGGTTGCAGCCAGACCGCCCAGCGAATAGCCGCCATACGCCAGCTTTTCCGTGTCAAGGGCGTATTCGTCTATAAGCGCCGGGAGAATTTCGTTGTTCAGTTCTTGATGATATTGTCCTAGCTGCCCACCAAAATCCGGTGTGCCCGGTCGAATAGCCGGTTCCGGCCACGGGGTATACTCTGAAAGTCTGTTATTGGGGTATACCCCCACCAACACTGCTCGTTCCGTGCGCAGATTCAACTGCTCAATCAGTTCCCCATCGTTGAGTAGGATTGCAGGATTTTTGCCTTTGCGCAGTCCCTTTTCCGGGAACCGGACTCCAATTCGATGTGAACCGAGATTCAAAATTTCCATCCATAACCATCCTTTTTGTCAGTTTTTACGCAGTGTGGGTTGCTCCCCACATAGACAAACGGTAGCATTTTGTGCTATATTAGCAACAACTAACCACTTTTGCACAAAGGAGCTCCCAATGAATCAAATATCCACGCTTCCTAATCCGCTGGAAATTTTATTTCAGGAATACAATCAGGGCCGAATCGAGTCTGTCGGCTTCCGCAGCTTTACCCTGCACGTTGGTGAGAGTAATAGCTACCGAACCCTGAAAAGTGCACTGATTGTTCCGGTGTCGGGTCGGGCCATCTTCTCATTTGAGCACGAACCTTTCATTGCCAAGCGAGGACTATTCCTGCACGGATGTCCCGACAAGACCCTGACCATTTCGGCTTTGGGCGAGCAGGATTTCCACTACATCAATATGTACTACGAAAACGACCGGCCTTTGCTGTTCTCCCACAAGCTCAAAAATCCGGAACAGACCTTTTCCATTCTGGAGCAGATCCTAAAGCTCCACCCAGACGCTGACATCCGCAGCCAGTACCAGCAAGAAAAGCTGACGGAAGAATTCTTCGCCCAGATTTTCGCAGATTTTCAGCCAGAGGAAACTTACAATGAAAGCCAAATCATGAGCATCCTGCTGGATTTCATCGCAGAGCACTATGCAGAGCCGCTGACGCTGGACGCACTGGCCGAACAGGTCAATGAGAAAGCTGGACATGTCAGCTATCTCTTTTATAAGTACAAAAACATCCGCCCCATCGATTACCTCATCAATTATCGTGTCCGAATAGCCACTGAGCTTTTGCGTTCCGGCGACTACACTGTGACACAGGCCGCTCATGAGGTCGGCTACCGAGATGCCTGTTATTTCAGCCGCATTTACAAAAAACGGATGGGCTTTCCGCCCACCCGTTTTCTGCCATAACCGAAATTTTTGATTTCAGGTTCCGTTAAGATGCACTGTACATGAAGTTGTACAGGGTCTCAGCAGAATCGATGACCCGTGCACCGTAGTCCATTACGTCATCATAATCCATCTCGATGACCTTCTGGTTGGCGATGGCGGGAACCTCCTGCACGACGGCGTTGGAGGTCAGCTGCTCCACCGCGTCGGCATCGGTGGAACCAAAGCGGTCTGCGTGGACGTAGACGATGATATCCGGGTTCATGGAGACCAGATTCTCCAGCGTCAGGCCGTTGCCGCCCTTGTCCAGAACATTCTCAGCGTTCAGGGCATTCAGCATACAACTGCTCATCTTGGAATTGAAGGCCACGAAGGTGCCATCGGCGTAGCCAGCCATGAACAGAACCTTCAGGGGTTCGCCACTCTGGCTGCTGACCTTGTCCATCAGCGCGTCGATTCTCTCCTGCAGCTCGTCAGCGTAAGCGTTTGCAGTCTCCTGCACGTTGAAGATCTCGCCGATGTTCCGCACATCCTCTACAATGTTATCCAGCGACTGATCAATGGAAGCGCTAGCCAGCTCAGTGTAGACGGGAATGCCCAGCTCCTGATAGGATTGGACGGTGCCGATGCTACTCTCAGTGAACATCAGGGGACCCTTGCCAAGGATCAGATCCGGCTCCGTGGCAAGGATGGTCTCCTTGGAAACAGACTTCTTATCGCCAAGGCTGTTTAGAGATGCAATTTCATCAGCAATGTCACCCTTCAGGGCATTGTCATTATCGAACACGCCGACGATTTTATCCTTGAGCCCCAGCTTGATGAGCAACTCAGTCATGGACAGCTGTGTGGACAGCACCTTCTCCGGTGCATGGTCGTAGGTCATATCTACAGCATTGCCATCAGCGTCATAAATCTGCAGGGTCAGGGGGTAGGCAGTCTCCTCAGCGGAAGAAACGGTGCTCTCGGCCACCGATGAAGCCACCTCAGAGGAGGCGGCAGCAGACGATGCCACAGAAGATGTAGTCTGACTGCAGCCAGTGGCCAGCATGACGGCTGCCAGTGCCGCGGCAGCAACACTCAGGGTTTTCTTTTTCATAAAGGTTCCTCTTTCTGCGGGATACTCCCGCGTTTTTGTTATAGATATTGAATCATCAGTTTTCCGTTGATCGGGCTGGGGTAGACACAGGCTTCGACATCAAAGATGCGGTGCAGGTTTTCAGAGGTCATTACGGCTTCGGGCATCCCCTGCCTAACTATCTCCCCTTGTTTCATCAGGTAGAGATAGTCGCAGAACTGCGCCGCAAGGCTCAGGTCGTGCAGCGCTGCCAGGACCGTGATCTGCAAATCTTTGATGATTGAAAGGATTTCTAACCGATAACGGATATCCAGATGATTTGTCGGCTCGTCGAGGATCAGGATCTTGGGCGACTGGGGCAGCGCGAGGGCCAGAACCACCCGCTGCTTTTCACCGCCCGAGAGGGACTGGAAGTTCCGGTCTCGGTAGCTTTTCATGCCTACCTTGTCCAGTGCCTCCAAAGCCATCTCATAATCCCGCTCTTTTTCCTGCTCCAGCAGGGAGTGAAACGGATACCGTCCCATCAGGGCGATGTCCAGCACGGTATAGTCAAAGTTGATCTGGTTGAATTGTCCCATCACCGCCATGTTCCGCGCCAGCTTTTTGCCGGAAAAGTGTGTGATGTCCTCGTCATCCAGACGAACGATGCCGCTGTCCATCTTTTGTGTGCGGTAGATGGAGCGGAGTAGAGTGGTCTTGCCGCTGCCGTTGGCACCCAGCAAGGCCGAGAATTTCCGGTCCGGCACCTCAATGGAGAGATGCTGTACAATTGGTTTGCCGGAAATCGAAATGTTTACATCTTTCGCTTCCAGTCTCATTCAATTGCCTCCAAATCCATATTTTTTACGCACCATCACATAGACGAAGAACGGCGCACCCACCAAGGCGGTGAAGATGCCCACAGGCAGCTCGGTGTTGGGAATCAGACTGCGGGCGATGGCATCCACCCAGAGCATGAACAGTCCGCCGGATAATGCCGCAATCGGCAGTAGTTTTCGGTGGGCTGTGCCGGCAATGGCGCGGGAAACATGCGGGATGATGAGCCCCACAAATCCAATAGTGCCGCAAACCGATACAAGTGCACCGGTCAGCACCGAGAGTACCAGCAGGTAAACCAACCGACACCGGAAGGTGTTGATGCCGATGGTGGAAGCTGCTTCCTCGCCCAACATCAGGCCGTCCAGCGTCTGCGCCTGCGTCCGGAAAAAGACTGCTGCCGCCAGCACAATCAGTGTGACAAGGCCGATGTTCTTCCATCCGGTGCGGGTCAGGGAGCCCATCGTCCAGAACTTGATGGACATCATACCGTCCGAATCGCCTGCTACCGCAATGATAAAGTTGGAAAATGCTGTCAGCAGTGCATTGACAATCATGCCGGAGAGAATCAGCTTGACTGAGGTGGTCTTGCCATCCGCCGATGAGAGAGCCAATACGAGGAAGCAGGCACCGCCTGCTCCTACAAAGGCCCAAAAGCCGGAGATCACGCCCAGCCCTAAAAAGAGTGAACCGGTGGCTCCCAGCGTTGCGCCTGCCGACACACCAAGAATATATGGGTCTGCCATTGGGTTTTGGACAACTGCCTGCATCACGCAGCCACAGAGCGCCAGCCCGCTTCCTGCCAGAAAGCCCAGAATAATTCGGGGCATTCGGATCTGCCAGACGATCTGTTCAAATGCCACAGATACCGAGGTGCCTGTGTCTGTCCCGAACAGGTGCCGAAGCAGGATCGATAGTGTATCTTGTACCGGAATGCGGACTGCTCCCATGCAAAGCGTAATGATTGCAGAAACAAGCGTTAGAATCATCAATAGAATGATCGTCAGTCGTGTCTTTTTCATATAGAAATCACCCTCTCAAGTGGTCAGAGGTTAGTTTTGACTACCCGAAAAGTATTTTACAGGCTGCTTACAGATTTGTCTATGGACAATTCTTTAAAGAATGGACGATTCTTAAAAACCGGATAGCCAAATTACTTTTTGTCAAGAGGGCTGGTGCCGTCCAGCCCTTTCTCTTTTTGCCAAAGTTTCCCTTGTCTTTTCTTGCAAGTTGCCGAAAACAACGCGTTTTCAAAAGTTTTTGTTGACACGGCTCGATTTTTGTGGTAATCTATCCCAACAATTGAATATAA
>URPI01000154.1 GCA_900549705.1 uncultured Eubacteriales bacterium | reverse complement strand
CGGTTCCGAAGTGCCGTTTGATAAAAAATCCAGCTTCCCCCCGGGGGAAGCCAAGGGGAGGTAGCGGCAGCCGATTCCATACAACGCAACCAGTTGTTCCGGAAGCCACGGGTCGCCAACTTGGCGACCCCTACAGAGGCGTGTGCAAGCCGGTTTCTGAGCGGTATCATCACCGGGTGGCTCGGGAAGCGCCGTATCCCTACTGTCTCCGCAGCGTTATTGTCCGGCGGTACTCCCACCACAGGACGATTGCACGAGTTAAAAATATATGAACACATTGTTAGCATGAGGATATGGAACAACCAGCCGCATTGTGTGGATTCGGCTTATGGTTAGCACCTCTTGGCTTCCCCCGGGGGGAAGCTGCCGGGATTGACGGCACTTCGGAACCGGCAAGCCCGGCTGATGAGGGGTGGCGACAGGTTGGTTCAGGAATGCAACTGGATGAGTGGCATTTGCTTTGGTTTCCACAAAACAACATACTGCTGTGGACACTTTTAGCTCTCGCCACCCCTCATCAGTCACGACAAAATATCGGTTCCGAGATGCCGATATTTCATCGTGACAGTTTCCCCCCGGGGGAAGCCAAGAACTCAGAAGATTTTGGCACACACCATTCAGTGAACCGCTCTATTGCGGAAGTCACGGGTCGCCAAGTTGGCGACCCCTACAGAGGCGTGTGCATTTATCGAACCGCTCTATCATCCTAGCGGTTTGGTGTGCAGTATCGTCACCGGGGAGGTTCGGGAACTGCCGTATTCGTACAGGGTTTGCAGCGTCACTAGAAAAAGATTGACTTTCTTCCGCCTATCTGTTAAAATGTCCGTATTGATATATTCCCACCAGAATGGAGGTGCCATGATGAGCCACATTAAGACCCTGGAGACCAAGAACCTGTGCCAGAGCGCCAAGAACGGCGGCTGCGGCGAGTGCCAGACCTCTTGCCAGTCCGCTTGCAAGACCAGCTGCGGCATTGCCAACCAGCAGTGCGAGAACAAGGAAAGCAAGTAATTTTCCGTTTCGTTTCACAACCCAAAGTGCCGCCGTTTTTCCGGCGGCACTTTTTATCGGATTGATAGGAGATTTTATGGTACATTGTTATAAGCTCGGAGGACTGAACATTGTCCTCGATACCTATTCCGGCTCCGTTCATGTGGTGGACGACATTGCCTACGACATCATCGGGATGTATGAGCAGAAGTCCACGGAAGAAATCGTGGCGGAAATCCGCCGCAGATACCCGGACTGCGCCGAGGCAACCGAGGAGGAAATCCGCCAGGTTTGCGCCGATGTGGAAACCCTCAAGCAGCAGGGGCAGCTGTTTACCCCGGATACCTACGCCAGCAAGGCAACCGCCCTCAAAGAGAAAAGCGCCGGTGTTGTCAAGGCACTGTGCCTCCATGTGGCACACAGCTGCAACCTGAACTGCTCCTATTGCTTCGCCAGCCAGGGCAAATACCATGGCGACCGGGCTCTGATGAGCTTCGAGGTGGGCAAGCAGGCGCTGGATTTCCTGGTGGCCCATTCCGGCACCCGGCACAATCTGGAGGTGGACTTCTTCGGCGGCGAGCCGCTGATGAATTTTGACGTGGTCAAGCAGCTGGTTGCCTATGCCCGCAGCATCGAAAAGGAGGCGGGGAAGAATTTCCGCTTCACCCTCACCACCAATGGTGTGCTGATTGACGATGATGTGATTGACTTTGCCAACCGGGAAATGAGCAACGTGGTGCTGAGCCTGGATGGCCGCAAAGAGGTTCACGACCGGTTCCGGGTGGACTATGCCGGCAAGGGCAGCTGGGAGCGCATCGTGCCAAAATTCCAGAAGCTGGTGGAGGCACGGGGCGGCAAGAACTACTATATGCGGGGTACCTTTACCCACCACAACCCGGATTTCCTCAAGGACATCCAGGAGATGCTGAATCTGGGCTTCACGGAGCTGAGCATGGAGCCGGTGGTTTGCGATGCCAATGACCCCTCCGCTCTGACCCAGGAAGACCTGCCCATCGTGCTGGAGCAGTATGAGCAGCTGGCTGAGCTGATGCTCCAGCGCCACAAAGAGGGCAGACCCTTCACCTTCTACCATTATATGATTGACCTGAAGGGCGGCCCCTGCATCTACAAGCGCATCTCCGGCTGCGGCAGCGGAACGGAATACATGGCAGTCACCCCCTGGGGCGACCTGTATCCCTGCCATCAGTTTGTGGGCGAGGAGAAATTCAAGCTGGGCAACGTGTGGGACGGTGTGACCAACCAGCCCATCCAGCAGGAATTTGCCGCCTGCAATGTGTACGCCCATCCTGAGTGTGCCGACTGCTGGGCAAAGCTCTATTGCTCCGGCGGCTGTGCTGCCAATGCCTACCATGCCACCGGCTCCGTGACCGGCGTTTACAAGTATGGCTGTGAGCTGTTCCGCAAGCGGATGGAGTGCGCCATTATGGTGGAAGCCGCCAAGGCGCTGGAGCAGGAATGAACACCCCCATCTGCGATTTCGTCCGGGACTATGCTGCCCGCCAGCCGGACCGGCTCCATATGCCGGGACACAAGGGCAGGGGGGCGGCAGAGCAGCTGGACATCACCGAGATTGCCGGGGCGGACGTGCTGTACCACCCCACGGGGATTATCCTGGAAAGTGAAAAAAATGCAGCTGCCCTCTTTGGCAGCCGCCGGACGGTGTATTCGGCAGAAGGGTCTTCTCTTTCCATTCGTGCCATGGTGTTTCTGGTGGTGCAGGATGCCCTGAAGCGGGGCAAAACGCCTCGGATTGCCGCCGGACGAAATGCCCACAAGGTGTTTATAACCGCTGCTGCGCTGCTGGATGTGCAGGTTCAGTGGCTCTACCCGGCGCAGAGCGGAAGTTTGCTGACCTGCCAGATTACCCCGGAAACCCTGGAAGAAGCCCTGCGCCATGGAGAACCGGTGACGGCGGTGTATATTACCAGCCCGGACTATCTGGGCAATGTGGCAGATATTGCTGGGTTAAGCCGGGTTTGCCGCCGATATGGGTGCCTGCTGCTGGTGGACAATGCCCATGGTGCTTATCAGGCGTTTCTGGGGGCGCAGCAGCATCCCATGGCCCAGGGGGCGGACTTGTGCTGCGACTCTGCCCACAAGACCCTGCCGGTGCTCACCGGCGGCGGGTATCTCCACATTTCTTCCCATGCCCCTGTGGAATTTGATTCCATGGCAGACAGTGCCATGGCGCTGTTTGCCTCCACCAGCCCCTCCTATCTGATTCTTCAATCCCTGGATGCTGCCAACGGCATCCTGGATGGCAGATGGCAGGCGGCGCTGCATCATGCGGCGGCGGAGTGGGCGGCGGTGAAGCAGCGGATCGCCGATATGGGCTTCTGCCTGACGGGGCAAGAGGTTCTGAAGCTGACGGTGATGCCGAAGGGCTATGGCTACACCGGGGAGCAGCTGGCGGAAATATTGGAGAAGAAAAACATCTATTGCGAGTTTGCAGACCCGGATTATCTGGTGCTGATGCTGCCGGTGGAATATGACCCGGCGCTGCCCCAGCGGATTTGCGCCGCCTTTGAAGCCATTGTTCCCAGAGAGGAAATCACTGCCCAAGCCCCCAGGCTGGGGCAAGAAGTCGGTGTTCTATCCCCCCATGAGGCGCTGTTCCGTCCGGCGGAGCAGGTGCCGCTTTCCCAGGCGCTGGGACGGGTGATGGCAGACCCCACGGTCAGCTGCCCGCCTGCCATTCCGGTGGTTTGCTGCGGCGAGCGGATTGACCCCTGGGCGGTGGATGCCATGGCATATTATGGCATCACCCGTGTGCGGGTACTCAAAGAAACATCCGACAAAAGAGAGGAGAACTTCCGATGAATATCACCGTCTATCTTGGAGCCAGTGAAGGCAGCGATCCGCGTCTGCGTGAAGCGGTTGAAGAATTGGGCACATGGATTGGAGCCAGCGGCAATGCGCTGGTCTACGGCGGTTCCAAATCCGGCCTGATGGGCGCGATTGCGGACAGCGTGTTGAAAGCCGGTGGGGAAGTAACGGGGGTTGAGCCGCGCTTTTTCGTCGAACAGGAATTGCAGCACAATGGACTGACAAGGCTGATTGTTACCGAGGACATGACCCAGCGCAAAAGCAAAATGATTGAACTGGGTGATGCGTTTATTGCCTTCCCCGGCGGCACGGGAACCTTGGAGGAAATCGCTGAGGTCATATCGAAGCTGGCCATGAACAATCTGGATGCGCCCTGCATCCTGTATAACCTGAACGGTTACTATGATGACCTGAAATCCCTGCTCGGTCACATGATTGAGAAAGGACTTTCCACCGAAACCCGTCAGGAGGGCATCTATTTTGCTGAGAATCTGGAAGAAATCAAGGAAATTCTGAAGCAGTAAAAACCTTCTTCAAAAGAAAGAACCGCCCGGATGATTCCTGGGAAAGAATTTTTGTTTCAGCATCTCATCAGGACAGCACCGAAGTTCGGATGGGGATTTTGAAATGACAAAAAAGGCCGTCTGTTTCCAAAGGAAAACAGGCGGCCACTTTTTCTGCTGTGGTTCCGTTCATAAAGTGCCAATCGCTCTATCATACCGCAAAAAAAGGTAGACACCCACACGTTTGTGAGCATCTACCTTCATTTCACGGGTGCAGTTTCAAAACCGAACCGGGGGAATGCTTATTGCAGCATTGCCAGGATTCTCTCTTTGGGCATTGCGCCGATGGACTGATTCACAACCTTGCCGTCCCGGAACACCAACAGGGTGGGGATACTGGAAACGCCATACTCCAGCGCCAGTTCCCGCTCCTCGTCCACATCGACCTTGCAAACGGTGACATCGGGGCGCTCCTTTGCAACCTCCTCCAGCACCGGGGCAATCATCCGGCAGGGGCCGCACCAGGTTGCCCAAAAGTCCACCAGAACGGTTTTGCCATCCTGGGCAATGATTTTTTCAAAGCTCTCGTGATTGATATGCAGAACAGACATATTGTTTCCTCCTTTGCGTCTGTGGGATGCCTTCGTTCTCTCTTATCATACCCCAAACGACAGAAAAAAACAAGTTTTTTTTAGTGGCGCACAGGATGATTGCATGAGTAAACAATTTGTAAATGATATGGACTCTTAGCAACCTGTCATTCCCGGAACAGATGGGTACATTGAATGGTGCAAGCTCCCGCAACCTCCCCCTTGGCTTCCCCCGGGGGGAAGCTGGATTTTTTGACA
>URPI01000153.1 GCA_900549705.1 uncultured Eubacteriales bacterium | reverse complement strand
CCGGTTCCGAAGTGCCGTCAATCCCGGCAGCTTCCCCCCGGGGGAAGCCAAGAGGAGGTTGCAGGAGCTGATTCTATTCAATGTACCCATCTGTTCCAGGAGAGGACGGACTGCTAAGCGTCTCTACCATTTACAAATTGTTTACTCATACAATCACCGTGAAAATGGGGGATTATTCCTTGCAGTATTTCCGGTTCTATGGTAAAATAAGCTGATTAAACGAATGATGAGGACAGAAAAATGAACATTGTCTATGTGTCGGCTTCGGTGTCGGAAAAAGCCTATGCTTTACTTTATGGCTCGTCCAAGCAAAAGCCGGCATTCCAGGCGCAGAAATACAACCGGCTTTTTATCGAAGGGCTGGCGCACCATACCCGGGTAGATGTGATTGGCTATCCGGATGCGGAATCGACGGTCAGGCCGGAACGCATTGTAAAGCTGAAGCCGGAGACGGTGGAGAACGCCCATTATCACTATCTGTGGGGCTTCCGCGGCCCTTATCGGCGGCTGCATTTGCTGTTCGGCACATTTTTCAAAAGCCTGCGGCTGTTGAACGGAGACAGCGCCGTGGTGGTGGATTGCCTGAACCAAATGGCTGGATTGGGAGCCATGCTGGCGGCCAGACTTCGGGGCAAGCCCTGCGTGGGCATCGTGACGGATTTGCCCCAGTTTCTGGCGGAGGATCAGGATTTTCGCATCTCCCACTTTCTCATCCGGCATTGCTCCGGCTATGTGCTGCTGACCGAGGCCATGAACCAGCTGGTCAACCCCAATGGGAAGCCCTATGTGGTGCTGGAGGGTCATGCCGATGCCGCCATGGAGCAGCGCCGCCCCGCCCGGAAGAAAACAGGGGGCAAACGGATTTGCCTTTACGCCGGGAGCATCAACCGAATCTATGGCATTGAGCGGCTGCTGGAAGGCTTCTTGCTGGCGGATTTGCCGGATACGGAGCTGCATATTTATGGCACGGGAGACTTTGACCAGGAGATGACCCAGATTGCCCAGCGCCACCCCAATGTGGTTTATGGCGGGCTTCTGCTGCCCAGTCAGGCGGTGGAAAAGGAAATGGAGGCCACGCTGCTGGTCAACCCCCGGTCGTCCCAGGAAAAATTCGTGCGCTATTCCTTCCCCTCCAAAACCATGGAGTATATGTCCACCGGCACGCCGGTGTTGATGGCGAAGCTGCCCTGCCTGCCCCCGGAATACCTGCCTCATCTGTACCTGTTCCAGGATGAAACGCCGGAGGGCATCGCCCAGGCGCTGCGGCAGACGCTGGCGCTGGATGATGAAACCCTGTTCCAAAAGGGAATGCAGGCGCGGGAATTTGTGCTGAAGCAGCGCAACAATGTGATTCAGGCAAAAAAGGTGCTGGATATGCTGGAAGGGGAGAAGAAGAAATGAAGCTGGTTTGGCTTTGCAACATGACCCCCGGTGTCGTCAGCCGGTGCAGAGGAACCGGCGGCGGGGGACTGTGGCTTGACCATGTGCTGGATGACCTGTGTACCCGGCAGGATGTTTCCATGCGCCTGTTCTGCCCCGGTGGGACGGAAACGGGGCGGGTGGATGAAAAAACCGACTATGTCCTCTTTTCCGAGGGTGCGCCTCAGAGCTACCGGCAGCAACTGGAAGAACTGTTTTATGGACAGCTGCTGGATTTCCAGCCGGATGTGATTCACATCTGGGGGACGGAGTACGGCCATACCCTGGCTATGGTGAATGCAGCCCAGCGGCTGGGCTGGGAGAATCGGGTAGCAATCAGCATCCAGGGGCTGTGCAGTTCCTGCGCCCGGCACTACTGCGAGGGCATTCCGGAGGCAGTGTGTCACCGCTATTCCCTGCGGGACTTTTTGAAGCGGGACAACCTGCTGGGGCAGCAAAGGCAGTTTGCCCGCCGGGGTGCGCTGGAACGCCAGGCGCTGGAAAAGGCCGGTCATGTGATTGGACGGACGGATTCTGACCGGGCGGTTACCGGTCAGATCAACCCCCATCGGCGGTATCATTTTTGCAATGAAACCTTGCGGGAGGAATTTTACCAGGATGTGTGGCGGTACAGCGGATGCAAAAAGCACCGCATTTTTCTGTCCAGCGCCCTGTTCCCGTTTAAGGGGACCCATTATCTGCTGGAGGCCATGCCCCTGGTTCTGGCGGAATTTCCCGATGCGGAAATTGTGGTAACGGGGGACAGCTTCTTTAAGAGCACACTGCCGGAGAAGCTGCGGCAGGACTATTATCACCGCTACCTTGCCCGGCTGGCAGAAAAAAACCGGCTGCGGGACAAGATTCATTTTCTGGGTGCCCTCAATGAGCAGCAGATGAAGCAGGCGTTTTTAGACTGCAATGTGTTCGTCCTGCCCTCCACCATTGAAAATTCCCCCAACTCCCTGGGAGAAGCCATGCTGCTGGGCGTGCCCTGCGTGGCGGCGGATGTGGGCGGCGTTTCCAATATGCTGCACCCGGGGCAGGGCTATGTGTACCAGTCCACCGCCCCCTATATGCTGGCGCATTACATCACAGAGGTGTTCCGCCAGCAGGAACGGGCAGAGGAAATGGGTCATAACGCTCGCTTGCAGGCGCTGGAAACCCACAATCCCGAGAAGAACATGAGGGATTTACTGGAAATTTACCGGGTAATTGCAGAGGAACGATAAATGGAACAAACAGTAATCAGTGTGATTGTGCCCATCTACAAAGTGGAGCAGTATTTGCGCCAATGCGTGGATTCAATTCTGAATCAGACCCACAGTGCCCTGGAGGTCATTTTGGTGGATGACGGTTCGCCGGACGGCAGCGGCAAAATCTGCGACGAATACGCCGCCCGGGACAGTCGGGTGCGGGTGATTCACAAAAAGAACGGCGGCCTGAGCGATGCCCGCAATGCGGGAATTGACATTGCCCGGGGGGATTATATCGCCTTTGTGGACAGCGACGACTGGCTGGAGCCGGACACCTACGAGAGTATGCTGGCAGCCATGGAGAAATATCAGGCAAAGCTGGTCTGCGCCGGCCGGTTTGACAACAGTGACGAAACCGGAGCCTGCACGGTGGGGCTGTGCCCGGAGAAGGAGGAGCTGCTTCCGGCGGTGCCTCTGGTGCGGAAGATTTTCCACTGGGATCATATGGATGCCGCTGCCTGGGATAAGCTGTACGCCCGGGAGCTGTTCCGGGAGATTCGCTATCCGGTGGGCAGGGTGATGGAGGACATTCCCACCACCTATCGGCTGGTGCTGCTGGCAGGGGGCGGCGTGCTGCTGCCCAAGCCGGTGTATCATTATCGCTGCCGGTCGGGAAGCATCACCTATTCGGCGGTATCGGAGCGGAATTTCCACCTGTCCGAAAATGCGGCAATGGTGTATAAGGACATTTTAAAAACGGTTCCCGAGCTGGTTCCCGATGCCCGGTATCTGCTGACCTGCACCCTGCGCAGCAATATCCAAACCGTGGAAATCTCCGAAAAGGGGGCAAAACAACGCTTTGCGGCGCAGTATCGCCGGTGCAAGCGTGACCTGCGGGCGCAGACGGGCTTTTTCCTTCGGACGGATGCCTTCTCTGTCAAGGAGAAGGTGGAGCTTCTGGCCACCTCCGTTGGGCTGTATAATCCCGCCATGGCGGTGTATCACCTGTTCAAAAAACCGGAAAGAAGCATATGAAAAAAGACATCAATCGCATTACCTTTTTTAATTTTCTGAGCATTCTGCTGCTGCAGGGAATCGCCATGATTTCCGCACCGCTGTTCAGCCGCCTGTTGGGAACCTCGGGCTATGGCAGCCTGGCATCTTTTACCGCCTGGTCCAACATGGCCTGTATTGTGCTTTCCCTGCAATCCAACGAGACCATTGTCAATGCCCGGCAGGAGTATGGGGAGCAGGAGCAGCCCGGCTATCAGTCGTCCATTATGGTGCTGTCAATTCTGGGCTTTTTGGCGGGCGGCGGAATTTTGATGGTGTTTGCCGGCCTCTTAAAGATGGAGCGGCTGACGCTGCTGCTGATTCTCATGAATGCATTTGGCATCTTTGCCGTGAATTTTCTCAGCAGCAAATTCACCTATGAATTTAAGGCCGATAAGAATATGCTGTTGAGCATCTTCATGTCGGTGGCAAATTTCGGCGTATCCCTGCTGCTGGTGCTGAATATGCCCGTGGAGCAGCGCTATTACGGGCGGCTGCTGGGCGGCGTGATCAGCTATTTTGCGGTGGGTGCTGTGGGGAGCGTGCTCATTCTTGCCAAGGGCAAGGTGCTGTACCGGGCGGCCTATTGGAAGCTGTGCCTGACGCTGGGCATCCCCCTGATTTTCCAGAACCTGGCCTATGCTCTGCTGGGCAGCAGCGATATTTTGATGTTGGAGCAACTGGCGGGGGCTTCGGCATCCGGCATTTACAGCTACGCGCTGACCATGGCCGGAATTATTTTCACCATCTTTACTGCCCTGAACAGCAGCTGGGTTCCCTTCTTTTACGATGATATGAAGCAGGGCAGGGAAGAAGCGGTGCGCAGCCGCGCCAGCCACTTTTTGGAGCTGTACACGGTGCTTTGCGCCGGTTTTATCCTGCTGGTGCGGGAAGTTTTCTGCATCTATGCGGACAAAAGCTTCTGGAAGGGCGCAGAGCTGATTCCGATTTTTGTGGTCAGTTATTTCGTCAATATGCTGTGTACCTTCCCGGTGAATTTTGAAATTCTGCGGAAGAAGACCACGGTGGTTGCGGCTTCAACCGTGGCGGCGGCGCTGGTGAATCTGGTGCTGAACTATGTGCTGATTCGCGCCATGGGCATGACCGGCGCGGCGCTGGCAACGCTGCTGGCAAGGGTGATTCAGCTTGCGATGCACGAGTGGTATACCAGATGCGTCCTGGGGAAGAAGGATTATCCCTTCCCGCCCCTGCCGGGACTGAAATGCACTGCGGCGCTGGCGGTTGTCTTTGTGCTGTTTTATGTGCTGAAGGATGTCTGGCTTCTTCGCTGGGGGCTGGGCGCAGCCATCGGCCTATGGGAGCTAAAGAGAATCCGCCAACGGAAGGGTCTGATGTGATTTCTTTTTTTGCAGGATGATGGAAAGCGCCAAAAACCTCTGAGTTTGTAGGGGTCGCCAACTTGGCGACCCGCTGGCGGATGGAACTGAGCGGAATGTTGAATGGGGTCAGCTCCCGGCTGCTACCCCTTGGCTTCCCCCGGGGGGAAGCTGGATTTTTTGTCAATCGGCACTTCGGAACCG
>URPI01000152.1 GCA_900549705.1 uncultured Eubacteriales bacterium | reverse complement strand
CCTCGCCGGTGATGGTGTTGCGCCAGGTGCGGAACGCTGCCAGCTGGTTGCCGTCCTTGTCAAAGGGAAGGTAGCCGTGCATCATGGCGGATATGCCGATTGCTCCAACCTCCGTCAGAGTGATGCCGTATTTTTCCAGCACATCCTGCTTCAGCTTGGCGTAGCAATCCTGAACGCCGGTGGTTACCGCCTCCATGGAGTAGGTCCAGATGCCGTCTGCCAGCTGATTCTCCCATTCGTGAGCGCCGGAGGCAACGGGAATGTGGTTTTCGTCAATGAGAACTGCCTTGATGCGGGTCGAGCCAAGCTCAATGCCCAGAGCGGTGTTTTTCAGATTCATGGTTTTTCCTCCTTGTATGCTTGCCCACCAGCGAGCGGGTTCTTTTTCTGTATTTTACCATGGTGCGCCGGGAAAAGCAATTTATTATGCTGCGATTCCATATCACTTTTTGGACTTTTTGGGCGAGAATAAGCCCATGACCCGGGATGGGTCATGGGCAAAAATGCGGTGGACTTATTTCAGGAACCCGTTGACAATCTGCTCCTCGGCTTCGCTTTCCGTCAGCCCCAGGGTCATGAGCTTGATAATCTGCTCGCCGGCAATCTTGCCGATGGCCGCCTCGTGAATCAGGGCAGCGTCAATGTTGTTGGCCTCCAGCTGGGGAACTGCCAGAATCCGGGCAGAGCCCATGATGATGGCATCGCACTCCGTGTGACCGGTGCAGGCGGCATTGCCGACAATGCGGGAATCGAACTTCTGATAGGAGCTGTCCTTGGCAACGCTGCGGGATACCACATCTGCCCGGCTGCCGTCGCCGTTCAGCTCGGTGATGTAGACGCTCTCGGCGGTCTGGTTTCCGTGGGTCATCAGCCGCTCCCGGACAACCAGGGAGGCATCCGCCGCCAGCGTGGCCTTGGTGGTGCGGACGGTGGAATCCACGCCCTTAATCTGCACCATTTCCATCTCCATGGAGCTGCCTTCCTCCATGGTCACTTTGGTCAGGGGATTGAGAATCCGCTTGCCGCTGCCGTCGCCCTCGCCATAGTGCTTTTCCACATACTTCACCTTGGCGTTTTTGCCCACAAAGAAGCGGTGAACGCCGTCGTGCTGGGAATCCTGATTGCCGCAGTTGTGAATGCCGCATCCGGCCACAATCAGCACGTCCGCTCCCTCACCAATGAAAAAGTCGTTGTAGACCACGTCCTTCAGGCCGCTTTCGCTGACCACCACCGGAATGTGGACGCTCTCGTTTTTGGTGCCGGGCTTGATGTGGATGTCGATGCCGGTGCCGTCTGGCTTGGAAGTAATGTCAATGTTGGCGGTGGTGTTCCGCCCGGCAAGGCCGCCGTTGGAGCGGATGTTGTATGCTCCCTCCGGAATGGTGTGCAGGTCGGCAACCTCCTGAAGGATGTGCATCTGAATGTCGTCAAGTGCCATGGATTAAACGCTCCCTTCCGTAATTTTTGCGCAGCTTCTTGCCACGTCGGCGCTGCGCATCAGCTCCGGCATGATTTCTTCCTTGGTTCCCTGGGCGCTGATGCCGCCATCGGACAGGACAATGATTTCGTCTGCAATGTCTAGGATACGTTCCTGGTGGGAAATGATGATGATGGAGCCGTGAATGGTGTCCCGCATATGGCGGAAAACCTTGATAAGGCTCTGGAAGCTCCACAGGTCAATGCCGGCCTCCGGCTCGTCGAAAATGGACAGCTTCGTGCCCCGTGCCAGAACGGTGGCAATCTCAATGCGCTTTAATTCGCCGCCGGAGAGGGAAGCGTTGACCTCCCGGTTCACATAGTCCTTGGCGCACAGGCCGACTTCGGAGAGATATTCGCAGGCCTCACCGACGCTCAGGCGCTTTTTAGCGGCCAGCCGCAGCAAATCCAGCACCGTGATGCCCTTAAAGCGTACAGGCTGCTGGAAGGCAAAGCTGATGCCCATGTTGGCGCGCTCGGTGATGGAAGCATCGGTGATGTCCTGTCCGTCAAAGAGAATCTGCCCGCTGGTGGGGGTCTGGATGCCGGCAATGAGCCGCGCCAGGGTGGATTTGCCGCTGCCGTTGGGACCGGTGATGACGACAAACTTCCCTTCGTCTACGGTGAGGTTCAGTCCCTTGATAATTTGTTTTTGACCCTTTTCTTCGGTGACATCAAAGGTCAGGTCTTTTATTTGAAGCATATGGTGTCTTTCCTCCAAAAATACATTTCACATTCCAAACCCGTATTCTACACGAAAACTCTCCCGGATTCAACCTTTTTTCAAAAAATTCCAGGAAATCTTTTCTTGTTTACTCATTCTTTTCCTTTTTTAGTTGCACAGAACCGGGGCGTGTGCTAAAATAAAGAAAAAACGAACAGGAGCGCTCCGGCTTTTTTGCGCCGGGGCAGTGCTGCCCCATGAACGAATTGGAAATCATTCGCCACAGCCGCATTCCCGGCTTGACGGTTTTTTTTGATACTGTGGACTACCGCACCCCCCATTTTCACCCGGAGTGGGAGCTGATATGGCTGCTGGATAACCCGCTGACCGTCAGCGGAGGCGGCAGAACCTTCCGGGCAGAAAAGGGGAGTCTGCTGCTGTTCCAGCCAAACGAGCCCCACGAGTTTCACAAAATTGAAGAAAACTGCACCTTTTTATGCCTCCAGGTCTCCCCGGAGCTGCTGCACCTGGAAAATGACCTGGTATTGGAAACCATTCTCTTAAACCCGCTGCTGGGAGAGCAAAACGCGCCCATCCGCCAGACGCTGCTGGATATTGCCCAGGGCTACCTGAGCCGGGAGCAGTTCAGCGCGCTTTATTGTGTGGGTAAGGCCTGCCTGGTGTTCCGCGAAATCCTCAGCGCCATTCCTGTCCGAACCATCACCCGGGAGGAGCGAATCAGCCAGGAAAAACGGAACAAGCGCCTCACTTCCCTCATCCGGTTTGTGGACGAAAATTATATGCACAAAATTCGCCTGTCGGATTTTGCGGAGGCGGAGGGCTTCTCCATGAGCTATCTGTCCCATTTTATTAAGGGGACACTGAACCAGAGCTTCCAGGAATATGTCAATTCCGTCCGGGTCAACTGCGCCTGTAAGCTCATTTCCGGTGGGGAGGAAAAGCTCACCGCTGTGAGCATGGCCTCTGGCTTTTCGGACTACCGCTATTTTTCCGCTGCATTCAAAAGCCAGTTTGGCATGACCCCCGAGCAGTATAAGCTTTCCCTGAAAAAGCCGGAAAATGCAGTCATTCACCATAGCATCCATTCTTTGGAGCAGTTTTATACCGACGAACAGAGCAAAGCCATCATTGCCGAGCTGCGCCGTTCCGCAACATAGGGCTGTCCATGAACGCTGTGTCTTGCGGTTTTATCATCCCGCTGTCGGAAAAGTATTGTTGCACAAACCGTTGCCGCGAAAAATGGTTGAAACGCTGAAAAAATGAAAAAAGCTACTTTGTCTAATAAAAAGCAGCAGGAGGGACTTGCGGGAAGCACAGGTCTGTATTACACTCTAAGTATCATCTGAAGGTGCGGCGCTGCCGCTGCGCCAATTTGAAGGAGGCATTTCCATGCAGTATTTTATCGGTATTGACCTGGGCACATCCGCAGTGAAGCTCTTGCTGGTGGACAGCACCGGCAAGATTTGCAGCACCGTTTCCCGGGAGTATCCGCTGTATTTTCCCCATCCCGGCTGGTCGGAGCAGAACCCCGAGGACTGGTGGACTGCGGTGCAGGACGGCCTGAAGGAGCTGACGAAGAATATTTCTGCCGCCGATGTGGCCGGCATTGGCTGCGGCGGTCAGATGCACGGCCTGGTTATCCTGGATGAAAATGACCAGGTAATCCGCCCTGCCATCCTGTGGAATGATGGGCGCACCTATCAGGAGGTTGCATATCTCAACGATGTCATTGGCAAGAAGAAGCTGTCCCAGCTGACGGCAAACATCGCCTTTGCCGGATTCACTGCGCCCAAGCTGCTGTGGGTGCAAAAGAACGAGCCGGAGAACTTTAAGCGCATTTGCAAGATTATGCTGCCCAAGGACTTCATCAACTACAAGCTCACCGGCGTTCACGCCTGTGATTATTCCGATGCCTCCGGTATGCTGCTGCTGGACGTGGAGCATAAGTGCTGGTCCAAGGAGATGCTGGACATCTGCGGCGTGACCATGAGCCAGATGCCCAAGCTGTTCGAGAGCTACGAGGTCATTGGCAATGTGACGGCGGATATTGGCCTGCCCAAGACTGCCAAGGTGGTGGGCGGCGCCGGCGACAATGCTGCAGCCGCTGTGGGTACCGGTACGGTGGGCGATGGTGCCTGCAACATCAGCCTGGGTACCTCCGGCACGGTGTTCATCTCCTCCGAAAAGTTCGGCGTGGACGAGACCAACGGTCTGCACGCCTTTGCCCATGCCGATGGCCGCTATCATCTGATGGGCTGTATGCTCTCCGCTGCCAGCTGCAACAAGTGGCTGTGCGACGAGATTCTGAAAACCAAGGATTATCCCGGGGAGCAGAAGGACATCACTCCGGAAAAGCTGGGCAACAACCGGGTTTATTTCCTGCCGTATCTGATGGGTGAGCGCAGTCCCATCAATGATACCAACGCCCGTGCCACCTTCCTGGGCATGAGCATGGATACCACCCGTTCCGATATGGTTCAGGCGGTGCTGGAGGGCGTGGCCTTTGCCATCCGTGACAGCTTCGAGGTTGCAAAGAGCCTGGGCATCCAGATTCAGCGCTCCAAGATCTGCGGCGGCGGTGCCAAAAGCCCCCTGTGGCGGCAGATTTTTGCCAACGTGCTGAACCTGCCCCTGGACATTCCCCAGACCGAGGAAGGCCCTGGCTACGGCGGTGCCATGCTGGCGATGGTGGGCTGTGGGCTGTATCCCAGTGTCAAGGATTGCGCTGATGCGCTGGTCAGCGTCCGGGAGACGGTTCTGCCCGACCCCGCCATTGCTGCCCGCTATGAAAAGCAGTACCGGCATTTTCAGGAAATCTATCCTGCCCTCAAGCCGCTGTTTGCATCGCTTCAGGAGCAGTAAACTCCATATTCAAGCCGTGAGCCGCCCTTTTTGGGCGGCTTCGTGCATTGCAGGGGAGGAGCTTGCTTCCGGGCTGGCTGCATCGTCACCAGATGATGGAGGATGAATGGCTGTCTTTTGCGTGAAGTGAGAAAATTTCCAGGACGATTGCAGGAGTAAACAATTTGTAAATGATAAGGACTCTTAGCTCCCTGCCGTTCCCAAAACAGATGGGTACAATGAATGGTGCCAGCTCCCGCAACCTCCGCTTGGCTTCCCC
>URPI01000151.1 GCA_900549705.1 uncultured Eubacteriales bacterium | reverse complement strand
GCCACCCCTCATCAGCCTCGCTACGCTCAGCAGCTTCCCCCCGGGGGAAGCCAAGGCGGCTGCGCCGCTCGGGTCGCCTGCTAGGCGACCCCTACAAATGGCGGGGCGGAATCGGGAGCGTTTTCCATTCAACGGAGTAAACCCCCTCCGCCTCACGTTCGTTCGGCACCTTTTAACAGTGGAATGATTGCCACCGGCAATCACAATTTTGAAAGATTCGCTGCGCTCTGCAACACCCTTCCAGGGGAGGCAAGGGCGCTTTGCGCCACAGATTTCCCTTTTCATAAGGAAGTGCTATTATGAATCCTGCCAATTATTCCGTTATCTCCTTCCCCTTCCTGGGGTTGGAAGTGAACCCGCCCCGTTATTTTTCCATCGGATCGCTAGACATCCATCTGTACGGTGTGGTGATTGCTCTGGGACTGTTTCTGGCGGTGCTGTATGCCCAAAAGCGCTGCACCAGCGTGGGCATCACCCCGGATGACCTGATGGACGGGGTGCTGTGGATTACCCCCTTTGCCATTGTCTGCGCCCGGATTTACTACTGTGCCTTTACCTGGGAATCCTACCGGGATGACCCTATTTCCGTGCTGTATATCTGGAACGGCGGCATTGCCATCTATGGTGCGGTCATCGGCGCGGTCATTGGCGTGCTGATATTCTGCAAAATCAAAAAGGTCAACGTCTTCGGTATTCTGGATTTGACCCTCACCGGGTTTCTCATTGGTCAGTGCGTGGGCAGGTGGGGCAATTTCTTCAATCGGGAGGCCTTCGGCGCTGCCACGGACAGCTTTTTCCGCATGGGGCTGTACAACACCGTCACCGGGGCATTTGAGTATTACCACCCCACCTTTTTGTATGAATCGGTATGGAATCTTGCGGGCTTCCTGCTGCTGAACCGGGCATTCACCCACCGGAAGTACAACGGACAGGTAGCCCTGCTGTACTGCGCCTGGTACGGCCTGGGGCGCAGCTGGATTGAAGGACTGCGGATGGACAGCCTCTATTGGGGCAGCCTGCGGGTCAGCCAGGTGGTTGCCATCATCACCTGCGTGGCTGCCAGTGCCGCGCTGATTTGGAATCATTTCCGGCAGAAGCGGCAAGCAGCATAAAGGAGGAAATCATATGAAACGAAAAGATTATATCACCTGGGATGAATATTTTATGGGCATCGCCATGCTGGCAGCCAAACGCAGCAAAGACCCAAACACACAGGTTGGTGCGTGCATTGTCTCGCCGGATAACATCATCATCTCCACCGGCTACAACGGGATGCCCACAGGGTGCAGCGACGATGTTTTCCCCTGGGCGCGGGAAGGTGAAGAAACCAAATACCCCTATGTGGTTCATGCAGAGCTGAATGCAATTCTCAATGCCAATGGCCGTGACCTGCGAGGTAGCCGATTGTATGTGGCGCTGTTTCCCTGCAACGAGTGCGCCAAAGCCATCATCCAGAGCGGGGTGAAGGAGGTGCTGTACCTGTCCGACAAGTACTGCGACACCATGCTCAATCTGGCCTCCAAGCGGATGCTGCAAGCCGCCGGAGTCAGGTTCACCCAGCTGCATTTTGACCGGAAGGAAATCCTGCTGGATTTTGTCCCGGAAGAAGAGAAGGCATAAAATATCCCCCGGTTTTCCGCAAAATGGAAAACCGGGGGAATATTGTCATTTGGACTTCAGAAATTTATCCACGGACTTGCTGACGATACCGCCCAGAATGCCGCACACGCCAGCCTCCGCCAGCCCCTGGATGCCCACCAGCAGCACCACAAACATAATGGGATTGGTTGCGCCCTTGGCTGCCACCAAATCCTGCACCGTCTGGGTGTTGTAGAACACCAGAATGATGTAGCCCATGAAGAACAGGGTGTTCAGCAGCGGCGCACTGACAGCGCCCACGAAATAGCTGATGATGCCCTTGCTGTCCAGCTTCCGCACCCCCTGGTACACCAGGCCGCAGCACAGACCCATGAGCATCCGCATTCCCACGCACAGAATCACAGTGTTCACAGGGCTAACGGAGAAGAAAGCAGTGGTCATGCCGCCCACGCCGGAAATGGCATCATACAGGCTGAACAGGCCGAACACCATGCCCAGCACCATGCCCGCCACAGGTCCCATGCACACCGCGCCCACCGCTATGGGCAGCGTCAGGAAACTCATGTTCAGCGGCCCCACCGGAACCTTGCCCAGACCCAGCAGCCGCATGGCAACCTCAATGGCCACCAGCAGCGCCAGACGTACCCACACCTGAAGCTTCTTGTTTTTCATATTCAATTCCTTCCTGCTGTCGTTCCCACCTTCCGGGATACAACGCATTGTTTATTCCGGCTGTGCCGGTTGTCTGCCCCGCGCCTGGAGCTGCCGTTTCCCATGGAATACAGCGCCCCAACGGGACGGGGGTATTATAGCACGAATGGGAAATTATGCAAGGATTTTTTGGTGAATTGCAGGAATTGCTTTCTCTGCCCCGAATATACCTTTGCCGTAAGGGCGAAAGGCTTCTGGCAACGGAGGGATTGCAAGTAACTCCGGGATATGCTACAATTCTTCTGACAGAATAATCAAACAAAGGAAGGAATGGACAATGAACGCAAACAGCATTCCGGCAAGCCAGACGCTTTGCCAGGACAATCCCAGAAATCAGAATTCTATCGGGGAAAAGGAGCTGCTGGTGGTGAGCTTCGGCACCAGCTACAACGAAAACCGGTGCAGCACCATCGGCGCCATCGAGGCTGCAATGGAGCGGGCGTTCCCGGACTATTCCGTGCGCCGGGGCTTCACCAGTCAAATCATTCTGAACATCATCAAAAAGAGAGATGGGCTTGCCGTGGACAATGTGCGTCAGGCGTTAGACCGGGCAGTTGCCAACGGCGTGCGGCATCTGGTGGTGCAGCCCACCCACATGATGGACGGGTTTGAGTACCACGACATGGTGGAGGAAATTGAGGAATACCGGGGGCATTTTGATTTCCTTTCCGTTGGTGCGCCGCTATTGTCCTCCGAAGCGGATTTCCGCGCTGTTGCCGATGCGCTGATTGCTTCCACCGCCGCTTATGACGACGGCGGGACAGCCATCTGCTTCATGGGGCATGGCACAGAGGCCGCCTCCAACAAGGTTTATCCTCAGATGCAGCGGGTGTTGCAGGAGGCCGGAACGCGAAACTGTTTCATCGGCACGGTGGAGGCATCCCCTTCGGTGGAGGACCTTCTCGTGATGGTGCAGCAGGGCAGCTATAAGCGGGTGCTCCTGCAACCCATGATGATTGTCGCCGGTGACCACGCCAACAATGACATGGCCGGTGAGGGCGAAGACTCCTGGAAGTCTATTTTTGCACGCGCCGGCTACCAGGTGGAGTGTAACCTGCTTGGGCTTGGCGCCCTGCCGGGCATTCAAAACCTGCTGGTGCAGCACGCCCGGACGGCGATGGAAAAACAGTAATATCCCATTTTTCGGGGAGCACCGGCTTTTGCTGTAAAGGCCGGTGCTTCTTCCATATTCTGAAAATGTGGACGGAATTTTGATTTTCTGACGGCAGCAACTCAGCAGCTCACCATTTTTCAGCAGATTGCAACGGTTTCCGCCGGAAGCCGGAAGAAAAAATGTCCCCGGAACTGCTCCCGGGGACATGGGATTATGGAATCAGCCGGATGACGTTCCAGCTCAGGGCGGGCAGGTGGAGCGTTGCCCGCTCCCCTTCCACCCGGTCGCCGGTGACGGTGGTGGGATAGACGTTGCGGGGGTGCTCCTCGGTGTTGACCGCCTTTACGTCATCGTGGTGCAGCACCAGGTGCTCCCCCACCCGCAGCCGCCCGAAAGCACGCAAATCCACGTCCAGGGTGAAGTCCTCCTCCATATCCCGGTTGACGCAGAACAGGCTCACGCTGCCGTCCTCCTCCAATGTGGCGACCGCATCCAGATAGGGCACCCGGTCATAATCCTCACAGGCATAGGTGGGACAGCTGACCAGCCCTTGCAGCACGGTGCCCCTGCCATAGCGGGAGGCGTGCATAAAGGGATAGAAAATGGTCTGCGCCCAGCAGCCGCCGCCGTTGCGGGTCATGATGGGGGCAATGACGTTCACCAGCTGGGCAAGACAGGCAATCTTCACCCGGTCGGCGTTGCGCAGCAGGGTAATCAGCATGGAGCCTACCAGCAGGGCATCCTCAAAATTATAGATGTCCTCCAACAGCGGCAGCCCCCGCCCCCATTTGCCCTGCTTCCATACTTCCTTGTCCTGCTCGTGGGAATGGTACCATACATTCCATTCGTCAAAGGAGAGGTTGACGGTGTGGGTGCTGTGCTTCTGCCCTTTCACTGCATCGCAGATGGAAGCTACACTTTTGATGAAATCGTCCATGTCCAGGGTGCGAGCCAGGAAGCCCGGCGTGTCGCCGGTGGGGTTGGCGTAATAGCGATGGAGGGACACATAGTCGATGTTTTCATAGCACTCGTCCAGCATTTCCAGCTCCCAGGTGCCGAAGGTGGGCATTCCGGAGCCGGAGGAGCCGCAGGCCACGGTTTCGATGGTGGGATCCACCCATTTCATCATTTTGGAAGCCTCGTTGGCAACCCTGCCATATTCCCGGGCGGTTTTGTGGCACATCTGCCAGGAGCCGTCCATCTCGTTACCCAGGCACCACAGTTTGATGCCCAGGGGTTCCGGTTTCCCGTTGGCAATACGCATATCCGAGAATTTGCTTCCGCCGGGGTGGTTGGCGTATTCCACCACGTCCCGTGCCTGCTCCGGGCCACGGCTGCCCAGGTTGATAGCGTACATCACCTGGCTGTCCGCTTTTTTCGCCCAGTCCGCAAATTCGTGCATTCCCACCTCGTTGGTCTCCGTGGTGAACCATGCCAAATCCAGCCGCTTGGGGCGCTGCTCCCGGGGACCCACGCTGTCCTCCCAGTTGAAGCCGGAGACGAAGTTGCCGCCGGGGTATCGCACCAGGGGCACTCCCAGCTCCTTTACCATTTCAATCACGTCCCGGCGGAAGCCGTCCTCGTCCGCCTGGGGATGCTCCGGATCATAGATGCCGCCGTATACCGCCCGCCCCAGATGCTCAATGAAGGAGCCGTAGAGGCGTTTGTCCACCTTGCTGACGGTGAAATCTCTGTCCAGAATCATTTTGGCTTGTTTCATGCTGATTCTCCTTTTTTATATCTTGTATGGGCGGCAGTGCCGCCGGAAACATTGAATTTTCGCTTGTGCCCGGATGAATGGCACACACCATGGCGCGAAGCGCCCTCGGCGCCCCCTTTGGGGGAGCTGCTGAGCGAATGCGAAGC
>URPI01000150.1 GCA_900549705.1 uncultured Eubacteriales bacterium | reverse complement strand
ACGCTCATCCGGGTGCTTCCTGAAATCCGGGATTACGGGCGGCTATTAGCCGCCCCTACAGGGCGCATGCGTTCAACCGGGCACTTGCGGAAATCCGGTTACGGGCGGCTATCCGCCCCTACAGTGGGTGTGTGCGTTTAACCGACATATTGCCAACCCAGGCAGTAGGTTTTTACCTTCTCTATAGTCTACCACAGTTTGCGTAAAATCGCAATCCCGGGGGAAATGTAAAAATTTCATGTCTGAAATCTGAATTTTTTTGTCAGTTTACAGATTCTTCCAACATTAAGAATATATTAAAGATGTCCCAAAGAAAATGGAAATTTGTGGTTATCTTCCCGGCGGCGACAATGGCTGAATGGAAAGAAATAAAACAAAAGGGGGACAAAATATGACGAGAAATTACAAAATTGGTTTTGATTTGCAAGAAATGACCCAAAAGTGATTTTTAGTAAAATGGACGAATTTATGCCCTTCTGCCAAAGAAAGCCGGGAAATACCCCATTGCAAAGTGTGAAATTTTATGTATAATGTAGATACCAATGCCGCACAGCGGCACTTGAAAGGAGCGAAACATCATGAAGAAATCTGTATTTCAGAAAGCGGTATCCCTGTTTCTGTGTGCAGTTCTGATTGCCGGTGTACTGCCGGAAATGCACCTGCATTCCCATGCAGAGGAAATGGCAGGAACCACAGAGCTGACCGAGGAGCAGCGCCAGCAGGTGAGAAACCGCACCATGGAAAGCTGGTACTTCCCGCTGCCCGAGGAATTTTACGATGATATTATGGACTATGCAGGCTGCCGTGCCGACCAGGCCAACGCCCTGGACGGTACGACCAATCCCGGCTGCATCTTCCCGGAGCATTACGATGCACCCCGGGGCGGCGAGAGCCTGTATGTGAACGTTGCCACCACCCAGCCGGTTTATGCACCGGCACGGGGCTATGTGTACTATGCCTATGACCAGCATTGGGGCAACGTGGCTGTGATTGAGAATCCGGTGGATGCCGGCTACTCCTATTATCTGGTGCTGGGCAACGTGGTTCCCGACGGCTCCATTGCTTCCGGCACTTATATGGATGCCGGTCTTGCCATTGGCACGGTGAATGGGGAGCTGCGCTTTACGGCGCTGATGGATGCCAGCGGCAAGGCAGAGGAGATTGCCTCCGATGTGGAAAAGGCACTGGAAAACCTGAGCTGGCTGCTGGACAGCACCGGCACCGGCCTGGTGTGCGTCAACCCCATCGACAATGCAGCCCACGGCGGCCCGATCCGCTATGGTTTTGTGCCCCAGCAGCCCACCGTAGAGCCGACTGTGCCGGAGACAACCGAGCCTCCCATGACCGAGCCTCCGGTGACGGAGCCTCCGGTGACGGAACCTCCCGTGACCGAGCCTCCTGTAACCGAGCCTCCTGTAACAGAACCTCCTGCCACGGAGCATCAGCATGATTATGTGGCCACGGTGATTCGTCAGCCCACCCATCTGACCGAGGGCGAGGTGCAGTATATCTGTGCCTGCGGCGACAACTACATCGAGGCCATCCCCAAGCTTCCGGAGCATACCTTTGACCAGCAGGTGGTCAGCGATGCTTACTTAGCTTCTGCCGCTACCCCGGACAGCCCTGCCTATTATTACTACAGCTGCCTGTGCGGTGAAAAGGGCACGGAGACCTTTGCCTATGGTGAGCCTGCCGGCCATACCTTCAGCCCTGAGTGGACGGTGAACGCGGACTATCACTGGCACGCCGACACCTGCGGCCACCCTGACGTGACCTCCGACTACGGCCCCCACACCTGGGATGCCGGTGTGATTACCGTTCAGCCCACCCATACCTCTGAGGGCACCAAGGTTTACACCTGCACCGTCTGCGGCGCACAAAAGAGCGAGACGCTGCCTGCCTCTGCGGAGCATATATTTGACCAGCAGAACACCGATGCCAAGTATTTGAAGGCTGCTGCTACCTGCACCAGCCCCGCCGAATACTACTACAGCTGCATCTGCGGCCAGGTTGGCACAGAGACCTTCCTGTATGGCGAGGCCAAGGGTCACACCTTCTCCGACCAGTGGAACTGCGACGAGAACAACCATTGGCATCCTGCCACCTGTGAGCATACCGACGAAAAGGGCAGCTTTGGCCCCCACCGCTGGGACGACGGCATGATTACCAAGAACGCGGGTCACAACGTCGACGGCGAAAAGGTTTACACCTGCGTGGACTGCGGCTATAAGAAGACGGAGGTCATCCCCGGCCAGCCTCATGAATACAACCAGCGGGTGGTGGATGCCAAGTATCTGAAATCCGCCGCTACCTGCACGACTCCCGCTACCTATTATTACAGCTGTGTCTGCGGTGCTGTCGGTACGGAGACCTTCACCGATGGCGAAGCCAAGGGTCACACCTTCTCCGACCAGTGGAGCCACAACGAAATTCAGCACTGGAGAGCGGCCACCTGTGAGCACAAGGATGAAAAGATTCAGGTCGGCGACCATATCTGGAATCCCGGCGTGATTACCACCCAGCCCACGGCTACCACCAAGGGCGTGAAGACCTATACCTGCTCTGTCTGCGGTGCGACCAAGACCGAGGAGGTGGAGCCTTCCACCCACCAGCACACCTTTGCTACCACCTGGCAGGGCAACGCCACCTACCACTGGCATCCTGCCACCTGCGGCCATAACAACGTCAGCGACCTGGGTGAGCATCGCTGGAATGCCGGCGTGGTGACCTCCTGGCCCACCCACACCACCCCCGGTCAGAAGGTTTATACCTGCGCTGTCTGCGGCATGACCAAGACGGAGACTTTGCAGCAGACCCACGTTTATGACCAGATGAACCCCACCTCTGCCAACCTGAAAACCCAGGCCACCTGCACCAGTCCCGCCGTCTACTATAAGACCTGCTCCTGCGGTGCCAAGGGAACCGAGACCTTTACCTATGGCTCTGCGCTGGGTCACACCGCCTCCAGCACCTGGGGCAAGGATGCCAATTATCACTGGAATGTTTGCTCCCGCTGCGGTGCCAAGGGCGACCTGGTTGCCCACACCTTCGGTTCGGACGGCAAGTGTACCGTCTGCGGCTACTCCAAGGCCGATGCCCATGTTCACACCAGCCACCTGACCCGTGTTCCCGCCAAGGCGGCCACCTGCACCACCGATGGCAACACCCAGTATTATATCTGCGACTGCGGCCAGTGGTTCACCGATGTCACCTGCAATACCCCCATCACCGACCACACCAGCGTGGTGCTTCCTGCCACCGGTCATGTAGACAAGGACAACAACGGACGCTGTGACGTGTGCAAAGCACGGCTGGATAACGCCGTGGAGTATCAGGTTACCGAGGGCGGCGACGCTACCTGGCTCAATACCTCCAATCAGGGCATGGTGTTCCGCTCCAATGCGGAGTACGCCAAGTTCGACCGCCTGGAAGTGGACGGCGCAACGGTTCCCGCAACCGGCTACACCGTCAGCGAAGGCTCCACCGTGGTGGAACTGAGCGCCGCATACCTGGGCCGCCTGAGCTTGGGCAGCCACACCCTGAACATTGTGTCGAAGGACGGCTCTGCAAAGACCACCTTCACCATCAAGCAGGGCGCAACGTCTGCTTCCTCCGGGGGCAGCATCTGGGGCTTTGTCCTCATCATGACCGTGATTGTTGCCATTGCCATCCCTGTCACCTTCGGCGTGATGTACTATCGCAAGAAGGTCTACGGCGAATAATTCATAGCGGACAGCAATACCCCCTGGCGAAAGCCAGGGGGTATGTTTTTGCATATGCTTCTGCAGGGGTCGACGGGTATGTCGCCCCGAAGCCCCCGCAGCAGAGCGGCTTGTTGAATGGCAGCAGCTTCCCCATCGGACTGTAGTAGAGCGTACAGGCTAAAGGTTTGCACCGCTTGGCTTCCCCCGGGGGTGTTGCAGAGCGCAGCGAATCTTTCAAAATTATGATTGCCGGTGGCAATCATTCCAAAATTAAAAAGCTGTCAGACGGCACTTCGGAACCGGCCAGCTTCCTCTCGGGGGAAGCCAAGAGACGCATCGCCGTTGGCTGTTCGTTAATTATTAGTCAAGACAGTCTACTACGGATTGCATTTCTTGCAGGGAACATAGCCCTTTGCAATCACATCATTGCGGGAGCCAGTATAAAACTGCTTGTTGGAGTCCTTCATCTGCCTGACGCTGCCGCAGGAGGGATAATGGAATTTCTTTGTATTGGTGTTCAGGATGTAGCTTTGCCCCACCGGCTGAACCGCTGTGGCAGCATCATTTTTCGGAACTTGGGTTTCCTTCTGCGTACTGTTGGGCCCGATGGAGCCGAACACGTTGGCATCTGCGTTCCGGCTGACGGAGAATGTGACCTTCATCCCATCGGAGGTGCAGGTGATGTCCCCCTGCATATCCGTCCGAAAGGTGGTGACCTCCGCGTCCCGGAGACGGCTGAGGACAGCCTCGGTGGGATGACCGTAGCTGTTGCCCTTGCCCACGGAAATGACGGCGTATTCCGGGTCAACCTCCCGCAGCCACAAATAGCCGGTGGAGGTGTCGGAGCCATGATGTCCCACCTTCAAAACCGTGGAATGGACATCGGTGCCCCGGGCGAGAATGGCCTGCTCCGTGTCCCGCTCGGCATCCCCGGTGAACAAAAAGGAAGTGCCGCCATAGACAATGCGCAGGACGATGGAAGTGTTGTTGGTGTCGCTGCCGGTATTCACCGCCAGAATGGTGCAGACGGCATCCCCCAGCGTGAAGCTGTCCCCGGCTTTGGGAACCGTAATGGCGGAGCCGCAGTTCTCAACCGCTTTCTTAAAGTTTTGGAATGCCTGGGAATCGTAATCCGTCACGGGGCAGTAGGCAGTTTTCACTGTTGCGTAATTCAGTGCACCGGCAATGCCGCCAATGTGGTCTTCGTGGGCATGGGTTCCGATGACGTAGTCCAGCTCCCGGATGCCGTACCTCTGCATGACAGCATACATGGTGTTGGAATCCGCTGCATTGCCGCCGTCAATCAGCATTGTCTGCCCGCCGCTGAACACCAGGGCGGCGTCGGCCTGCCCTACATCGAGAAAGACAATTTGCAGGTTTCCGTCGACCTGCCCGGCTGCATGGGCAGCGCAGGGGAGAATGGCCAGCGACAGGCACAGCAGCAACGCCAGAATGACGTGCAGCCGCTTTTTTACACAAGCATTCATGTTGTTCCCTCCGTATTTCTTTTTTTGGATGCTTCACTGAACAGATACCATGGAGGGGATGTGAAATCAAATGAATCTCATCGACATAAATCGACAGACAGCGTGATGACCTACGGCGCGAAGCGCCCATGCCTCCCCTGGGAAGGGGAGGTGGTTGAGCGTTAGCGAAACCGGAGGGGTTTGTACGTCAACAGA
>URPI01000149.1 GCA_900549705.1 uncultured Eubacteriales bacterium | reverse complement strand
GGGGAAGCCAAGGGGAGTTTGCGGAAGCTGGCACCATTCAATGTACCCACCTGTTCCAGAAACAGTGGCTGGCTAGGCATCCATATCATATACAAAATGTTTGCTCATGTAATTTTCCTGGATTTTTAGAATGTCCGGGGGCATCCGGGACACCCCCGGGGAGAAACTGCAATTACTGCTCCAGCAGCTCCTTGAGCATGATGTCGGTCTTAATCAGCATTCTGGGCAGATGGAACGGACCCTTGAAGGTAGAGCCCTTGGTGGAGGGCATGGTGGGCAGACCGTCCCGGCGCAGGTAGCCGTACCACTCGCCGTATTCGGGATCGGAGAAGTGTGCCTTGGCATAGTCCAGGGTCTTGAAGTACCAATCCAGGTATTCTTCCTTGCCGGTATCCCGGTAGAGCATCAGGGAGGAAATGAGAATCTCGTCATGCGGCCACCACAGCTTCATGTCATGCTCGTAAGCCTCGGGGGGATTGCCCAGGGCATCGATGAAGTACAGCAGTCCGCCGTATTCCTTGTCCCAGCCGGCGTTGATGGCCCAGTCGAAAATCTGCTCGGCCTTGGCAACCAGCTCCTTGTCGCCGGTGCGCTTGGCGTGCTCCAGCATGAACCACACGCCCTCGATGTCGTGACCGGGGTTGACAATCCGTCCGTCGGTGTAGCCCAGGTTTGCTTCGCCGTTGGGGCCGACGTTCTCCAGAATGCAGTGCAGCTCGGGATGATAGTTATACTTGAAAATCTCATCCACGCAGCCCTGTGCCCGCTGCTCGTACAGTTCCTTCTTCTCCAGGTCAACCCGCATCATCACGGTCAGCACGTTCAGGAAAATCATGGGCAGACCGAAAGAGCGGCCGCTTCTGGTCTCGGGGATGGTCTTGGGACCCATGCCGGTGGGGTCGGGCATTCCGTGCCACAGGTTCCAGTACATTTCGCAGGCTCTGCGGGCACGCTCCAAACATTCCTTGTCGCCGGTAATGCCGTAGTATTCGGCATTTGCCAGCGCGTAGAAGGCCTCGGAGTAGAAATAGCGGCGCTGACGCAGGGGCTTGCCGTCGAAGGTGACGGTGAAGTACATTCTGTCACCGGCTTCCCGGTTGATGCAGTACTTCTCCATGAAGTCCAGGCAGCTCTTGGAAGCATCCAGCCACTCCTGCTTCACGCCGTACACATGGCACAGGTATGCAAAAATCCAGCCGCAGCGACCCTGCATCCACACGCTCTTGTCGGTGGAGTAGATTTTGCCGTAGCGGTCAAGGCAGGTGTACACACCGCCGTACTCGTGATCCATGCCGTTCTTCAGCCAGAAGTTGACGCAGCGCTCCAGTTCCTGTTCGGTCCAGCACTTTGCCTGCTGCAATTGTTCTTTGTTCATATTGTTCCTCCTTGATGAAATTACAGGTGGATTTTTTATCAATTTCAATAGTATCATTATCCCAATTTTTTTTCAAGTAGATTTTTCAAAAAACATAGTGACAGAAAAAGTTTTTCATGTTACAATGCACTTATCACCAAAATTAACGAAAGAGGTGCGTCGTTTATGAAATTTCTTGGAATAAATGTGAATGTCCAGAACAGCCCGGAGCTTGACCTCGGGTTCATCCCCCTGCATCTGTTCAATAAGGCCTTTCTGGCAGATGCCAAGAAGCCGGTGTCCATCGCTGTGGAGAGAGCAAAGGGTGAAATGGCTTGCTTCCACACCTTTATTCACGGTACGCCGGAAATGAAGGAGGCGGACTGCTTCTACATTGACCGCCTGGTAAAGTTCATCCTGTGGATGAAGGGCGGCTTCCGCATTTATGTCAGCGGCGACGAAATGATTTATGACTACCTGCGCAGCATCTACTGTGCCGGCGGCAAGCAGGAATTTGACTGGGACTACATGGCAAACGTGTTCGAGCATCCCTTCGAGATTCTGCTGGTGGACAAGGTTCCCGAAAACAACGATGCCCCTCAGAAGGTGGGCGGCCACTTTGAGGGCTGCCGCATCGGCTTCGATGCCGGCGGATCTGACCGGAAGGTCAGCGCCGTGATTGACGGCGAGACCGTGTACTCCGAGGAAGTGGTTTGGTTCCCCAAAATCAATTCCGACCCCGACTATCACTACAACGGCATCGTAGAGGCGCTCAAGTCCGCTGCTTCCCATATGCCCCGGGTGGATGCCGTTGGCGTGTCCTCCGCCGGTGTGTTTATCAACAACCGCACCATGAACGCTTCCCTGTTCCTGAAGGTGCCCAAGGAGTTGTATGACGCAAAGGTGAAGGACATCTACACCCGTGCCATTACCGATACCTTCGGCAATATCCCCTACAGCGTTGCCAACGACGGCGACGTGTCCGCTCTGGCAGGTGCCATCAGCCTGGGCAAGAACAATATGCTGGGCATCGCCATGGGCACCAGCGAAGCCGCGGGCTTCGTGGATAAAAACGGCTGCATCACCGGCTGGCTCAACGAGCTGGCATTCTGCCCGGTGGACGCTTCCCCCGAGGCCATGCAGGACGAATGGTCCAAGGACATCGGCGTGGGCGGCAAGTATTTCTCCCAGGACGCTGTGATTAAGCTGGCACCCGCTGCGGGAATCCAGCTGGACGAGAGTCTGTCTCCCGCCGAAAAGCTGAAAAAGGTGCAGGGGCTTATGGAAGAAGGCGACCCCAGAGCCGCCGCCATCTACCGCAGCATCGGCACCTATCTGGCACACACCTTTGCCCTGTACTATGATTTCTACGGCTTTGAATATGTGCTGCTGCTGGGTCGTGTGATGTCCGGCAAAGGCGGCGATTTGCTGCTGGAGACCTACAACAAGGTCATGGCAAGCGAGTATCCCGCGCTTGCCAAGGTGATTCATGTGGCGCTGCCGGATGAGAAGTTCCGCCGGGTGGGTCAGTCCGCCATTGCCGCTTCTCTGCCGGAGATGAAGAAGTAATACTGTAATACTATAGAGGAAGGTTGCACGAATGAAAAAGCATATTGTCTGTTTTGGTGACTCCAATACCCACGGCTATTGCGCCGACCCCAGCGATACCGTCACCGGCGGTGCCCGGTTTGACGAGACCGAGCGCTGGACCTGCCTGCTCCAGCAGAAGCTGGGCGAGGAATACCTGGTGCTGGAGGAGGGGCTGTCAGGCCGTACCACCGTTTTCCCCGATGCCCTTCACGAGAGCATGGACGGCCTGGGGGTCATTTATTCCACCCTCATGAGTCATGAACCGGTGGATCTGCTGGTCATCATGCTGGGCACCAACGATACCAAGGAGCGCCTGGGTGTCAACGCCGCCTGCATCGCCATCGGCATGGAGCGGCTGGTGCGCAAGGCACAGAGTGTGATGTGCTGGGCAAAGGAGCCCAATATCCTCATTGTCTGCCCGCCTCACATCCTCAAGGAGATGTATGACAATCCCTGCGGCGTGCCCATGGGCAACGGCTGCGTGGAAAAATCGCAGGAGCTTGCCGGTTACCTGCGGGAGACGGCCAAGCTGGTGGGCGCTTCCTTCCTGGATGCCCAGGAATTTGCGGAGTTCAACCGGGTGGATGGAATGCACCTGACTGCCAAGGGTCACAAGGCACTGGCCGAGAGACTCAGCCAGGTGATTCCGGGGCTTTTATAATGGGACGTTCCATTTTCCGCCCGGAGGGGCCAATCTGGAATATCTGCAACGCCATTACGGATACGCTGCAGCTCAGCTGCCTGTGGTGTTTGTGCAGTTTGCCCCTGGTGACCATGGGAGCTGCCACCACGGCGCTGTATGACGCGGCGGTGCATGGCATCCGCTGCCAGGAGGGGGGGACATACCGGCGGTTTTTCCGCACCTTCAAGGCGGAGTTCAAAACGTCTCTCCCGGTGACGCTGGTGTGGGGCACGGTGCTGCTGTTTACTGTTTATGTGCTGGCACTGCTGGATGAAGCTGCCGTCGAAAGCAGTCAGGCGGCGCTGCTGGCCGGCGGCTATCGGGTGATGATGGCGCTGCCGATGTGCATCTTCGCCTGGTCGTGTATGCTGCTGTCCCGGTTTACCTATCATTTCCGGTCGCTGACGGTCAACGCGGTGAAATGTATACCGATGCATCTTCTGCCTTCGCTGGCAGTGGCGGTCATGACCTGGGCGGGCAGCTGGTATATGACCCACTATCCCGTTGGGCTGCTCTTTGCTCCCGGCGTGCTGGTCATTGGGTGGTCGCTGGTGGCGGAGCCTGTGTTTCACAAATATGGCGGCGGCATTTTGCCTGAAAGAAAAACAAAGGAGTGAATTTTATGTTTTATTGCAATGCCAGAATTTACGGCGCGGATTTTAAATTTCACATGGGTGCCTTTGAGGTGAAGGACGGTGTCTTCGGCCAGGTGCTGCCGGAAACCGTCCCTGCCGATGCAGTTGACCTCCGGGGCGCAACGGTGATTCCCGGCCTGGTTGACATCCATAGCCATGGCAATTCCGGGGCGGATTTCTCCGACGGAGATTACGAGGGTCTGAAGAAGATGGCTGCATTTTATGCTTCCTGCGGCGTAACTTCCTTTGCCCCCGCTTCCATGACCCTGCCCTATGATGTGCTGGAGAAAGCGTTTGCCACCGCTGTCCGGCTGAAAAACGAGCAGCCCGCGGGCTGTGCCGTTCTGCGGGGCATTCAGATGGAGGGACCCTACTTCTCTTATAAAAAGAGAGGCGCGCAGAACCCGGACTATTTGAAGAACCCGGATTTTGAAGGCTTCAAAAAGCTATACGAGGGCTGCGGAGGGCTGGTCTCTGTTGTGGATGTCGCACCGGAGCTGCCCGGTGCAGCGGAGTTTACCGCGCAGGCCAGCAAGCTCTGCACCGTTTCCGTGGCGCACACCGACTCTGACTATGACCATGCAAAGGCCGTGTTCGATGCCGGTGCAACCCACCTGACCCACCTTTATAACGCCATGCCCGGCATCAACCACCGGAACCCCGGTGTGATTCCCGCCGCTGTGGAGAACCCCAACGTGCGGGCAGAGATTATCTGCGACGGCTACCACATCCACCCCGCCGCTGTCCGGCTGGCATTCTCCATGTTCGGCGGGGAACGGATGATGCTCATTTCCGATTCCGGCCGCTGCGCCGGTCTGCCCGAGGGCAGCAAGTTTACCCTGGGCGGTCAGGATGCCTGGCTGCGGGACGGCGTGGGTCGTCTGGCAGACGGCACCATCTCCTGCTCTGCGGCAAACCTGTGGGGCTGCCTGACCAACGTGCTGCACTGGAACATCCCTGAGGAGGATGCCGTCCGGGCAGCCAGCTGGAACCCTGCCTGTGCCATTGGCGCAGAAAAGGTCGTCGGCTCTATTGCTCCGGGCAAGGTAGCAGACTTCATTGTTACCAATTCCGACTACAGCGAGAAGCGGGTCTTCCTGGCTGGCAAGGAGCTGTAATCAGTAAGGCACTGTAATATACTTTCCCATGCAGGGCGGCTTTTGCCGCCCTGCGCTCTGCAACAC
>URPI01000148.1 GCA_900549705.1 uncultured Eubacteriales bacterium | reverse complement strand
CTTCGCATTCGCTCAGCAGCTCCCCCAAAGGGGGCGCCGAGGGCGCTTCGCGCCGTTTCAATGTCAAATGGACATTGCCGCCCTTACAGCTGGGAATAGCCGTAGCTGTTGACCAGGGCATCCAGGCGCTTGCCCTCCTTGCAGTAGGGGCAGTTCCAGTAGTCGTAGCTTGCGTAGCCGGGCAGATCCTTGACGGTGTACACGGCGCGGACGGGGTAACCCTCGATGCTGTCTACGGCGGAATAGATGGCGGCCAGACCGGCCACATTGCCGCCATAGTAGTTGATGGCTTGCAGCGCCTGCTTGGCAGTGAAGCCGGTGGTGACGGAGGCCATGAGAATCAGCACATTTTTGCCCTTGATCATGCCCAGGTTATTGTCCCGGAAGATAATCTGGGAGTTGGAGTTGTATTCCGGGTCAAGGATATAGATGGTCTGGTGGGCGTTGACGGTGCGGAAGCCGCTTTTGGTCAGCTCCTCGGCAAGACAGGTGCCCAGCACGCTGGTGCCGTCCAGGCACAAAATGGTGTCCACCGGGGTGTCGTTGACAAAGTTTGCAACCAGCTGCTGGGCGCTGTCTTTGGCCTCACTGAGCCGGGTTTTTTGATAGGTGATGTCCACATAGTAGTTGATGTGGGAGTGGTTGGTGGCAAAGTGACCGTGGGCAATGCGCAGGGGAGCGTTGCCATGGCGGATGGGCAGGTGCATCAAAGTAATCATGGTTATGCCTCCATTTTCTAATATAAAACAAAAAGAAAGCATTTTAAGGCACGCTGCCAAAAACGCTTTCTTTTATAATAGCATAGAAGATGCACAAAAACAAGAAGAAATAAACAAGAACAATTGACAAAATTGCATAGCTCTATTTGGACAAATTGCGCTTTTTCAGTTCGGATTCCTGTCGGCGGAACTGAGAGGCAATGATGCGGCAAATCTTTTTGGTGCGAATCATCCAGTGAATTTTTCCGTACCCGGCCCACATGACGGCATCGGTCTCTCCGGGCAGCAGCACAATCCGCTTCAGAGAGATCCGGCGTTTCAGACAGTAGAAGTCATAAAAGGTGCATTTATCCCGGTCGGAGCCAAGAAATTCAAACTCCGATTCTTCTGCCCGGATGCCGGTTTCCTCAAATAGCTCCCGGGCAATGGCCTGGCGGCTGGTTTCCCCGGCCTGGGCAGCGCCGCCGGTATTTTCCCAGGTGCCCTGAAAGCTTTTTCCCTTTGCCCGGCGGGTGAGGAGAAAGTGACCGGAGCCATCGTAGACCCACACACACACCGTCAGGCCGTATTCCCCCGGCTTCCAGGGGGTGCCCCGCAGATGTACCCTGCCGGTGCAATTCCGGTATTCATCATAAATATCGTTCCATTCCTGCATACCGGCAACGCTCCATTCTGTCTGTTTCAGGCCACATCTTAGAATATCATATCATGTAATGTCCCGCTTGGCAATAGATTTTTAATGGCGCTGCGAAGCCTGTACGGGCCCGGTGGTTTCCGAACCCGCTCGGTGACGATGCTGCACACCAAACCGCAGGATTTTATTGGCGCTCGGTTGAATGACATATGCACCTGCCTGTATGGCTGTTCTCCAAATTGGGCATCCTTCCTTTTATGAAAGGGGTGTGTTCTATGAAAGTTACGGCAAGAAATTTACTGCTCAGTGCCTGCGGGGCGGCTGCCACGGCGCTGCTGGTATCCCAGGGCGTATCCGATGCCTTTGACCGCCGGATGGTGGGGGCGGCACTGGACAGGCAGGAGCCGGAGCTGATACGCAAAAAGAATCTGCAAGGGGAGAATGGCCCGGATGGGAAAATCATGGCCTATTGCCGCATAAAGCAGCGGGAATTGGAACAGAAACCCCACAGGGTAATCCATATTCAGGGCAAGGACGGCACCACCCTGGTGGGGCATCTGTTTTTGGCGGTGCAGCAAAAGCGGGTGGTGCTGGCCATGCACGGCTGGCGCTCCTGCTGGGCCAGGGATTTTGGAGCGGTGGCGGAGTTTCTTCAAAGCGCCGGGTGTACCGTTCTCTATGCCGAGCAGCGGGGGCAGGGGAGAAGCGGCGGGGATTACATGGGCTTCGGCATGATGGAGCGCTTCGACTGCCGGGCGTGGCTGGACTGGCTCAATGGGGCTGGATTTGCCGGACTGCCCATTTATCTGGCGGGCATTTCCATGGGGGCATCCACGGTGCTGATGGCGGCGGGAGATGAACACCTGCCTGCCAACGTGGCGGGGGTCATTGCCGACTGCGGCTTCACCTCGGCCAAGGCGGAGTGGCAATATGTATCGGAGAAGAACCTCCGGGTGGGCTACAAAAGGCGCAGCAGCCATGTGGATAAACTCTGCCGCAAAAAAATTAAGCTGAAATCCGATGACTATTCCACCTTGGATGCCATGAAAAAATGCCATGTCCCCGTCCTTTTTATTCATGGGGCGGATGACACCTTTGTGCCTGTCCGAATGACCATGGAAAATTACGCTGCCTGTCAGGGGCAAAAGCGGCTGCTCATCGTCCCCGGAGCAAACCACGGCATGAGCTATTTTTACGACCGGGAGGGGTACGAGTCCGCCCTTCGTCAATTCTTCCGAGAATACGGCTGAACTATTGCAAAGATTATAGAAATATGCTAAAATAGAGCCATCAATTCAAAAGGAGCGATGGCAAATGCAGGATATTGGCAAGCAGTTTCACATTCGGTGTGTCGAGGGGGACGTGGGGCGTTATGTCTTCTTACCCGGCGACCCGGGGCGCTGCGAATCAATCGCTGCTCACTTTGAGCATCCTGTCCATGTGGGTATGAACCGGGAATATAATATCTACACAGGCTTCCTGTGCGGGCAGAAGGTTTCCGTCTGCTCTACCGGCATCGGCGGCCCCTCTGCTGCCATTGCCATGGAGGAGCTGCACAACATCGGCGCAGACACCTTCATTCGGGTGGGCACCTGCGGCGGCATCGACCTGGATGTAGAGCCGGGGGATGTGGTGGTTGCCAGCGGTGCCATCCGCTATGAGCATACTTCTTTGGAATATGCCCCCATCGAATTTCCGGCAGTACCGGATTTCGGGGTGACTGCTGCATTGAAGGAAGCCGCCGAGACGCTGGGCTACCGCACTCATGTGGGCGTGGTGCAGTGCAAAGATTCTTTCTATGGCCAGCACAGCCCGGAAAAGAGCCCGGTATCCTACGACCTGCTGCAAAAGTGGGAGAGCTGGAAGCGGCTGGGGGTCAAGGCCAGCGAGATGGAGTCGGCGGCACTGTTCGTGGTGGCCTCGGCGCTCCATGTCCGCTGCGGCAGCTGCTTCCATGTCATCTGGAACCAGGAGCGTGAGAAGGCCGGCTTGTTCATGAAGATGACCGAGGATACCTCCGGCGCTGTCCGGGTGGGCATCGAGGCCATGAAGCGGATTATCCGGCAGGACAATGCACAGTAAAAGCCGATTCCGGGACGACATCGTTACTGGGCGGCTCAGGGAACTTCTGCAATGGTACAGAGTTCGCAGCGTCACTAAAAAAATGTGGCTCTTTCGAGCCACATTTTTTGTGAGGGGTTTAGCCTTCTTCATATTGGATAAAGCCAAGGGTGAGGTAGTCCAGGTAAACGTGTTTGTCCGGGGTTTTGCCCATGGTGACCCGGCGGCATTCCACCTTCCAGGCGGGGCTGCCCTCCAAATCCACCTTGGTGATTTCAAAAACATGGTTCCAGCTGCGCCCCTCCATGTGTGCCTGTGCCCCCCGGCTGAAGGTGATGACCTCCGGGCGGCGGAAATGGAAGGTGGGGAAGGCATTGTGCAGGAAGGCTTCAAAAAGTGTCTGGGCATCCAGCACACTGCCCTGCTCAAAGGTTCTGCGAATGATTGCACCATAATCTTCCATGCGTATTCCTCCTTGGGTTATGTTGGGCGGACAGCATCCGCCTGATTCACTTTTATAATATTACTATAGTCTTGGCTTGATAGAAAGTCAATAATTTTTGAAGAAAAAATGAAGATAAACTGTGCATGATAACCAAAGAAACGGAGATTAACATGAATCAAAAACGAAATACCCCTGCTTCCCGCATGGCACTGGGCGGCGTTCTGGCGGCGCTGGCAGTGGTGCTCATGAGCCTGGGCGGCCTGATTCCCATTTTTACTTACGTCAGCCCCATGATGGGTGCTGTTATTTTGCAGATTGTGCTGCTCAACTGCGGCGTACAGGTGGCGTGGGCGTGGTATGGCGCGGTAGCGCTGCTGGGGGTGCTGCTGTCGCCGGACAAGGAGGCCGCGGCGGTGTTTGTGTTTTTGGGATATTACCCCATTGTCAAGCCCAAGCTGGACAAACTGCGGCTGCGCTGGCTGTGGAAGCTGCTGCTGTTCAATGGCAGCATTGGAGTGATGTACTATCTGCTGCTGAACCTGTTCGGCATGGCAGAATTGGGGCCGGAGTTTGCGGAGATGGGCACGGTGTTGCTTGCCCTGATGCTGGTGCTGGGCAATATCACCTTCTTCCTGCTGGATAAGGTGCTGACCCTCCGGGTGCGGCGCGGGAGAAAGCAGTGAAGGAAAGATTCTGGCAGTTGTATATCCTGCGCTGTGGGGACGGGACGCTGTACACCGGAATCGCGGTGGATGCCCGCAAGCGGCTGGAAATGCACCGCAGCGGCAAGGGTGCCAAGTACACCCGGGGCAGAGGCCCCCTGGAAATGGTGTATGTGGAGCAATGCGACAGTCACCCCGCTGCGCTGCGGCGGGAGCTGGAAGTGAAAAAACTGAGCCGGGCGGAAAAGGAAGCCCTGATTGCCCGGCAGGAAAGGATGGAAAAAGAATGAATTATCGTCAGTTTGGCAATACGGGAGAGAACATATCTGCGCTGGGCTTTGGATGTATGCGGTTTCCGGAAATCGAGGTGGACGGAAAAAAGCAGGTGGACGGTCAGCGGGTGGATGAAATGCTCCGCACCGCCTATGAGCGGGGCGTGAACTATTTTGACACCGCCCCCTATTATTGCAATCACCATAGCGAGGCTGCCCTGGGGCATGGCCTGCGGGATTTTCGGGACAAGGTGCTGATTTCCACCAAGTTCCCCCTGGAGCTTGCCAAAAAGCCGGGGGACTACCGGCGGCAACTGGAAAAAAGCCTGGAAAACCTGGGCACGGATTACATCGACTTTTACCATTTCTGGGGCATTGACCGGGAGGACTTTGACGAAATCATCCTGAAGCAGAATCTATTGGAGGATGCTGCCCGTGCCAAGGAGGAGGGGCTGATTCGCCATATTTCCTTCTCCTTCCATGATGACCCCAGCGCAATCAAGTACATTGTGGACACGGCGGAAGCACGGGGCGTGCCCATGGAGAGTATGCTCTGCCAGTATAATCTGCTGGACAGAAGCAACGAGGAAATGATGGCTTATGTCCGCTCCAAGGGACTGGGCACCGTTGCCATGGGGCCGGTGGGCGGCGGACGGCTGGCA
>URPI01000147.1 GCA_900549705.1 uncultured Eubacteriales bacterium | reverse complement strand
ACAGCTCCGAGCCGATGGAGCCGCCGCCGCCGGTAATCATAACCACCTTGTTGCGGTAGTAGGAATTGGTCTTTTCGTCGGAAATACTGACAGGCTTTCGGAACAGCAGCTCCTCAATGTCAAATTCCCGCATCTGACGCTTACCGCCGGCAGACTGCATCGTGGGGAAATCATACACCTTAATTTTATAGCCTGCTCTGGAATAGGTGGCAAACAATTCCCGCTTTTTCTCATCCGCAATGCCGGGGATTGCCATAACAATTTCCTGCACCTCATACTTGCGCAGCTGCTGCATGGAATCTGCCCCTTCCAGCAGCACCGGAATGCTATGGATGGTACGTCCGGCCTTTTCCGGGTCGCAGTCAACAAAGCAGCGGGGGGTGTAGCGGGAGCGGGGATTGCCCAGCAGTTCCTCCGCCAGATTGACACCAATGCGCCCTGCACCCACAATGGCAATCTTGATTTTCTGATCCCGCTCTGGGTTCTGATACTCCATTTCGTCACCGGCAAACAGGAAAATCAGCCAGCGCAGAAAAGCGCCCATTCTGGAATCCTCCGTGCCGCATTTAAAGGCATAGCGGTAAATCATCCGAATGGACAGCGTGGCCAGCAGGTTCATACAGGCCAGCGACAAAAGCCGCGCAAAGTTGACACTTGCCAGCTCCGGGACAATGAACGGCACAATCCGCTCCACCAGAAAATCCGCAATAAATCCCAGCGCATCCGCCGCAAGCAGACCCATATAGCACTGGATGCCGCCATAGCGCCAAATCTGCTGGTATGTTCCGCATACCAACCTGGACGCAAAGATGCACACAAACATAATGCCGCCGTGCAGCACACAGGCCTGCCAGCTCATGGACTGCTCACCCTCATACACGCCCAACAGGAAAAATTCCAGCGCAATTAAAATGAGCATATCGTATATAATCAAAGGCAATCGGACTTTGCGCTTTTTCATTTCTAAATTCTCTCCTTATTCCAATACACCATGGAACTGTCTATGTTGTAATTGCCGGGCACAGCCGCACTGACCACCCGGTGGGTTTCCCCGCAATTGCAAGGTTTTAAACAGACCTATTTTACATGAGAGAGCGCATAAAATCAATACGAAAAAAATTCAAAGAACGCAAATCCGTTTTATTTGTGCAAAAGAGCAGTATGTCCTACGCTTTTTTCTCGTTTCTCCTGCTCTGGACTGCAAAAATCAGCTTTGCCGTCCATTTGGACAGGCGTGGCCGATTCCGACAAACGAGCCACCAAGTCACGCGCTGCCGCGGGGGATGCGGCAGCGACATCTCCATCATGCGGCGGAACAGCGCATTGGTGCGAAGAAATTCCGTCCACCTTCCAATTTCCTTGCTGTTTGCCGTCCGAAACAGATGCAGCACCGCGTTGCAGATTTCCCGTCCATAGGCGCGGAAGAAAACCCGCTCCAGTTCCGCGTCACCGGCAAAATCCCTTTGCAGAAACCGGTACACTGCCGCATAGGCTGCGGCAATGTCCCCCACATATCGGGGTCGAAAGCAGTTCAGAATGCTTCCCGGCGTGATGCGGTAGCGATAGAGCACCCGGTCGGTGCAAACAAGGGAACGGGCGCAGTGGAGCACCCAGGCCGTTTGCAGCAGGTCATCCCCGAAGCTGATTGGGGGGATGGCTTCCTGCGGATGCACCAGGCAGGCGCGGCGCACCGCTTTCAGCCACATGGCGTTCAGTGCCGTGTTTTGCAGCCAACGGGATACATAGTCCCGAAATTGGCTTTTGTCATAATAATGTGTGCCGGGGATTGGAGCTGTCAGTTGTTTTTCCTCCCCCTGGCAGTCAAACCGCTGAAAAAAGAATACCAGCACATCCGCACGGTACTCCGTCAAAATGGCATCCAGGGTGGCAAGCGTGTGGGGCAGCCACTGGTCATCCGCATCCAAAAACAGCACATATTCCCCCCGCGCGGCACGGATACCGGTCATCCGGGCGGCCAGCGGGCCGCTGTTCGGCTGGGAAATCAGGCGAAATCTGGAATCCCGCCCCACATATTCCCGGCAGATTGCTTCGCTTTTGTCCGTGGAGCCGTCATTGACCAGGATAACCTCATAATCCCGGACAGCTTGGGCTAAAATTGACCGGATGCAGTCGGATAGATACGGTTCAGCATTGTAAACCGGAATGATAATGCTGTATTTCATGCTACTGCATCCCCTCATACGCCCGCCGCATGTGCTCCAAATAGGAAGGAAGCCCAACCGCATTCAGGCGCTGCCCATCGACCGCCGCGGAAAAATCTCCCGACGCAATGGCCTCTGTCCATTGCTCCAGGTCGTTATAGGGCAGAAATACGGCAGCCCCCCGGTCTGCCTCCCGGGGCACCCGGTCGGACAGCAGGCACCGGGTTTTGCCCGCTTGGGCTTCCAGGCTCACCAGGGGCAGCCCCTCACGGCTTGACGGCAGCAGCACCAAATCCGCCCAGCCCAAAAGCTGCACCTTATCTGCATTGCGGGGATAAAACAGCACCTGCTCCTCCAACCCATGCTCGGAAATGAACTGCATCATCTGCCGGTAATACCCTTGTCCCCGGCAATAGCCCAAAAAGGCGACGGTGACCGCCTTCCCCCGACGCTTCAGCTCCTGCACCACTTGCAGGGTGAACAGCTGATTTTTCACCGGGGAAAAATAGCCGATTTGAAGCAAATGGATTCCGGTGTGCGGAATCTTTTCAACGTTCCCGTAAAAAGACAAATCCACCGGGTTCAGGATATTCCAGAACGTTCTATTCAGATACAGCGTTTCTCCCGCCACGCCGGAACAGGCCAGCTTTGCGGTGCAATCCTTTTCAATCTGTTTCCGGTTCCACTGATGATAGGCAGTCAGCAGCGGATTTTTGCGTTTGGTTTGGTAGGTTCCGTGGGCGTGGGCAATCCTCACCGGCACATGATGCCTTGCCGCAATTCGGGCAATCAGCCCGGCTTCAAAGCCGGAATGGCAATGAACAATGTCATAGGCGTTGACGCGAAAAAGTGCCTTCAGCTTCCGGCGGAGAAGCAGTGGCCGCAGCAGAAACAGCAGCGGATGAACATTGTAGTCCGGCAGCGCCATCCGATACACGGTTCCGCCATAGCCTGCAAATTCCCGGTCAAACGAGCCGGGCTGGGTGGCGCGGCACAGCACATCAAATCGGTATTGTCCGCACAATCCTCTTACCGTGTGCATCACCACATTGGGGACACCGGAATCATCCAGCGCCCCCTCTATCACCAGCAAAACCCGCTTCATATCCGCTCCCCCTTCTCAAAGCTGCGCTTCCAGAACATCGGCAATGGTGCTGCTGGCGTACCCCTGTCCATAGGGACTGGCTGCATGAGCCATGGCCTCATAGGCACTTTTCTCCGTCAGCAAACGGGTAAATGCCCGATAAATTTCCCCTTCCCCCGTGCCCACCAGTTTGAGCGTTCCGGCAGCGATGCCCTCCGGCCGCTCCGTGGTGTTCCGCATCACCAGCACAGGCTTCCCCAGGAAGGGGGCTTCCTCCTGAATGCCGCCAGAATCCGTGAGAATCAGATGGCTTTTGGCCATGAAATTGTGAAAATCCAATACGTCCAGCGGCTCCGTCAGCCGAATGCACGGGTGATTGCTGAGGATTTCACAGGCGATTTGCCGAACGGCAGGATTTTTGTGAATGGGGTACACAATCTTGACCCCCGGCTGCTCCTCCAGCACTTGCCGCACAGCGCGGAACATATTTCTCATTGGTTCCCCCAGGCTTTCCCGACGATGTGCCGTCATCAGCACGAGCCTGCTGTCCGCCGCCCAATCCAATACCGGATGGGCATAATCCCGGCGGACGGTGTAGCGCAGGGCATCAATGCCCGTGTTGCCTGTCACGAAAACCCGTTCCCTGGGGCAGCCTTCCCGCAGGAGATTGTCCGCCGCGTATCGGGTTGGCGCAAAGTGCAGCCCCGCGATGGAGGAAACTGTCTGCCGGTTAAATTCCTCGGGAAAAGGGCTGTCCATTTGGTAGGTTCGCAGACCTGCCTCCACGTGCCCCACCGGAATCCGGCAATAAAAACAGGCCAGCGCCGCCGCAAAGGTGGTAGAGGTATCTCCCTGCACCAGCACCATGTCCGGCTGCTCCCGTTTCAAAATATCCTCCATCCCCCGCAGTACGTTGACTGTAATATCAAACAGCGTCTGCCGCTCCTTCATGATGGACAACTGATAATCCGGGGCAACGCCGAAGGTACTCAGCACATCGGCCAGCATCTGCTGATGCTGGCCGGTGACACAGACGACGGTTTGAAATGCCGCTCTTTTTTGCAGCTCCCGCACCAGCGGGCACATCTTGATAGCCTCTGGCCGGGTTCCAAATACGAGCATCACTTTTTTCATGCTGCCGCCCTCCTGATTACAGATGGTAAACGCCGGGAAGCTGCACCGCGTTGCAGCAATCCAATATCACCTTACCCCGCAGCCGGTGCTGATTTTCCTGAATCTGCCGATGCTTTACCATGATAACCACCATATCCACCGTGCCCAAAAACTGCATCAGGTCATGATGCTGGCACGGAACCACATCCCGCGCCACAAAGGGGTCATACACCGGAAAGCAATTCTGCCGCTCCAGCAGCTGCAGCGTCGGCGCATTGCGAATATCGTCCACATTCTCCTTGTAGGTCAAGCCGTAAAGCCCCACCCGATGCAGGCTGCGCAGTCCATTTTCTTCCATAACTGCCCGGATTCTGCCCAGCACATAGTCCGGCATGGCATTGTTTTCCTCCATGGCTGACCCAATCACCCTGGCAAGCGCCGGATAATCCCCCACCAGGAACCAGGGGTCAACGCTGATGCAGTGACCGCCCACACCGGGGCCGGGCTGCAAAATATTCACCCTTGGGTGCATATTGCACAGGCGGATAATTTCGTATACATCCAGCCCGGACGCATGGCAGATTGTCGCCAGCTCATTGGCAAAGGCAATATTTACAGCCCGAAAGGCGTTTTCTGCCACCTTTGTCATTTCGGCGGTGCGAATATCCGTCACTGCAATGTCACCGCGGCAAAAAGAAGCATACAGCCGCTTCACACGCTGGCCGACTTCCGGCTGGTCGGCACCAATGATGCGATTGTTTTTCTCAAGCTCTGCCAGCATATTGCCCGGAATAATGCGTTCCGGCGCATGAACCAGGAAAATATCCTCCCCCGGCGTGAATCCCGCTGCCTCCGCAATGGGATAAATGCACCGGTGGATGGTTCCCGGGGAAACCGTGGATTCTATGATAATTACAGCGCCCTTGGGGCAAACACACAAAACCTGCCGAACCGCTGCCAGCACAGCCCCGGCATCCATTTTCCTGCTGACCTTTTCATAAGGGGTTGGGACGGAAATCACATAGTAATCCGCGCGCTGATAAGCGGCGGAAAAGGTGATTCCCGCCGCCTGTGCCTGGGAAAACAATTCCTCCAGCCCCTCCTCCCGGAACGTCACCTGACC